>CAYMXC010000088.1:0-9178 GCA_964394135.1 uncultured Phycisphaerae bacterium | reverse complement strand
ATGGCGATCGATAACAGATACTTTACAACGGTCTTCATGGTTATGTTCTCCTAATCTTTATCTTTTTTGATTCGAATCGTGGTTTTATGCGCCTTGTCCCGTTTGATATGAACAGTCTTCTTGTCGTCGTGGTGCTTAGGATCCTTCTTGATAATCACTTCGTGGTGCCGGGGATGCTTTACTACAACCGTCCGATGTCGGGGCTGTTCGACCACCACCGTCCGGTGCCGCGGTTGTTCGACTACTACGGTTCGATGAGCAGGCTGCTCGACCACTACCGTCCGATGAACCGGACGTTCCACGACTACTTCCCGCTGGGGCGGACGATCCACCACTACAACATCATGCCGCCGTTCCTCGCATCCTGTAAGGCTCATCAGCCCTGCCAACAAAACAACCGGTAAATACCCAACCGTTATCTTCAACATCCAAAATGCTCCTTGTTAATTTCTCTCACGATTGACGTTCATTTCATCCGCAACCGCCTTCCAGACGCGGGCACCGGGAAGCTCCACGGTTACCCGAACGATTCCTCCCTCGATCTGCGGTTTGTCCTTTACATACGCACCGTCGATGATCCCGTTAAGCTCCATACGAACCTGATCGTGCTGGGCCATGAAATCCTTAACCGTGGTCTGGCCGCTGATCGTCAAACCGGCAATCTGCTCGGCAAGTTTCCGTTTCGCATCGAGTTCAGCCGCCCGCTGGGCCATCAGTTTGGCCTGGGCCTCGTTGCCCTTGTTTTCAATCGCAGCCTGACCCGTCGCTCGCAGGGTCTGATTCATCCATTCGGGCGGAGCTACCAACATTTCCGACTGTATGGAACCCATATATCGCTCCGGGGGAATGCCCATGCCGGTGGCGCGGAAATACTTTTTCTCAACGCGAGACTCCAGCTCATTGAACACGCTTTCCTTAATATGATTGTTGTGAATGTGAGTGGTATAAGAATCGCGAATCGTGGCAATGACCTTCTGCCAGGGGATCTCCATCGTCACTTCGCAGATCGGCTCATTTTCATGGAAATAAACATGCACCTCGCGCGCTCCGCGAAGGGTCGCATTGAGCTCCGTCCGGATTTCATCGGATTCCGTCACAAAATCGCGGACAGATGTATTGGATGTAATCTTGAATCCTCGCAGCTGCTCCGCCAAACGTCGATAAGCGTCGGTACGGGCGGCCTGCATGGCCATCAGCCGGCCTCGGGGACCGATTTTCAGCCACAGGTCGGGCAAACTCAGCGGTGCTGCTTCTTCTTCCGCAGGCTGGGTCACCGTTCCATCAGGCTGATCGATCGGGCGATTCGGACGCGGAGCGCCCATCCCCACCGCACTTATCACAGAACGTTCCTTACGCGTGGCCATTTCGTTGAAATCGGCACCGGTAAAATGGCTGTTCTTACTATGACGAGAATGAACTTCCCGCATGCAGGCGACGACCTTTTCGTACGTCACTTCACCACGAACTTCGCAGCTGCCGTCAGAATAATACCGCGGTTCGCCGAGACGAATGCCGCGAATAAAGGAATTCACTTCCGTCTGAATCTGGTCCGATTCGGTAACAAAATCTCGTACCGTCGTCTGACCGCGTATCTGTAATCCCATGATGCGTTCCGTCAGCTTACGATAGCAATCCGCCTCCGCCGCTCGACGAGCCAACAATTTATTCTGGGCGTCGCTGACCGCCAGACCACAGGCGGGGAACATCACGCCCGCCAGCACCGCCAAAATCAACCGTTTCATTTCTTGTATTCTCCTCATTAAAAATTCTCTGCAAATTCAACAAACTGACGATTTTACCTCTTTTTAACCTGCGAGTAAAGGTCTGACGCTCATTACCATAGCTTTACTGAGTCGAAACGTCGTCCTCCTAATCATCTGCCGGTTCTACCCCATTGGTCGATGCCGGCGCCTGTTCCACTGCGTTTTCGCCCCCCTTGGTGGATTGTCCTCCCGACTGCGACGCCTGCTTCATGGCCATCGCACGCGGTTTCACTCGCTGCACACCCTCTAAGTAATATTGCTGATCTTTTATACTATAAGCACGCTCATAACTTTCAAGTGCCTTATCAAATCGGCCGGTGATCTCATACGCCAACCCAAGGTCGTACCACGCACCATGATCCTTGGGCTTCTCCTGTAAACCTTCCCGAAACAATTCAATGGCCTTGTCCCATTCGTTGGCCTGGGCTAATTTCAGTCCAGCCTTGGCGGGCTTGGACTTGACCTTGGCAACTTTCACCTCAATGTGAACTTCATGAGGCATCAGCTGACCGACAAACTCATCGACAACCTGAGATATAAGCCGTTCGATCACTTCGCCCTCAGGCCGCATTTGTATCTCCTGAGCGTCCTCGCCCATGATGATACTGGGCTTCATTTCAGAGGTTTCCGTCAACCGCCGCGTGTAAGGCAGAATAACCTTGCCGGTGGCGGTGGCGACAAGTTTGATGTTCGCGGAAAGCGTCACAGTGCGCCTGAGCTGACGCACAGGCTGCTGTTGAATATTGATTCGATGCGGGCTGGGGAAAAATCGAAGTGTCTTGGACTGCCCCTCAACCGTACGAATGTCAATCGAAACCAAACCGTAGCAAATTGCCTGGGCCTTGGCCAGTTTACCTACCTGCAGGGCTTTGCTTTCCTCAGCCAGACCCGCATCCGCCAAATCTTTTTCCTTCAACAGCACGGCTACTGACTGGCGATCAATGATCTTCAGGGGAATATTAAATCGCATCGCGCTCTGCTGCATACGCTCGGCAATCGCAGAAATGATTTCATTGCCCCAACGCTTTTCACGTGCGGAATACAGACCTTCCTTATCTTCGACGGCCTGAGAAAAAGGAATAAAGGCAATACCATCGAGTCCCTCTGGCAAACCTACCGTCGGACCTTCCACAAAGACAATTTCAACCATGTCCTTGCGATTTTTTTTGCTCTTCTTGTCATCATCGTCGTCGGCAAGGGCCGGGACGACACAAATCGCCAGAAAGATCATCGCCAGGTAGGCAGTTATCGCTTTGTTGACACCCAACATACTTCACTCCTTCAAATTATGACATAAATACTCGTAAATATCCGCTTTTGTGTAAATCACCTGTTGGGGAGGATTGCGCATGGGAACATAATTTACTCATTCCTGTAAAAATATGCAATAAATTTTTTGCTACTCGAGAGTTATGAATAGTTATAATAACCGACATGAATCAGCAACAGGCAGAACCCAAAAACGATCTGTTCACTGCAGCAGGTGTGAGCCACTCGGTGCGAGTGTATCTCCCCGCTACAGCGATTTATCGCGGCATGAGTCTGGCACGCGGAGTTATTCTGGTATGGCTGCTGGCCAGACAAACTGGGCAATATGGGCTGCTTTCAATCGCACTCCAGACGATCAACATCCTGGCGCCTCTCGTTTCACTCGGCCTCAACGAGGCGGTAACTCGCTATGTACCGGCGTATCAGACACGGGGCCTGACGATGCCGTTTCTCCGGCTGGCGGTAAGTCTGATCGCAGGGGTTACGCTGCCGGTTACGGCACTTTTGTTACTATTTACACCTCCCCTGGGCTGGGTGATTTTTGGCGGTGACCACCCTGCCGAGATTGCCCCGCTGACCCGGGCTACCTTTTTTGCCATAGCCGCCATTATTGCCTATTTTCTCATAGTCGCCCTTTTGAAGGGCCTGCGGATGTTTCCCGCCCTGGCGTACATGGAACTTTTCCACGGCACACTGTTCCTTGTTTTTTCACTGGCCGCCGCACTGCTCATCGGGCCTCATGCAGAATATATAGTCTGGTCTTACACTCTGGCTATGATCATTCCTACGCTGATCTGGGGCGGATTGCTGATCCGGCGACTCTCCTCGGAAAAAGTAGAAAATTTATCCCCTGAGACCGGCCCCCTGTTTCGCCGACTAATCGGGTACGGTTTCTGGGCAGCTATCGCGGGCATCATCTGGCAAACCTGGCAGGTGTATGCACTGTGGCACCTGACACGATACGACACCGCCCTGCATAGCGATATCTTTGCGACGAGCCGGTTGATCGGGCAATTGATCATGTTCCTTGGAATCGCCATCAGCGGAGTAGTCATGACTTCCGCCTGCACCGTCTGGGAGCAGGGCCGGCACAGCGAATCCAATTTTCTCTTTGACTTTTACAGCAAGCTGACATTTCTTTTTCTGCTTCTGTGCGGAATGCTGATCATCACAGCGCGCGGACCGCTGGAACAGATATTTCCCCGCCAGCTTTCCAGGATTTCCGATATCCTGCCGCAGGTTCTTTTGTTTTATCAACTTTCGACGATTCTGAGCTTTCTAGCCATCCAGTTCACTCTGATTGAGAAGATGCGTCTGATGCTCTGGTCCTGGCTGATCGGTCTGGCGGCCAATATCTTCCTGGCGTTTCTTTTGATCAAACCGGACAGAGCCCTGGTCGGCGCAGCCGAAGCCGCCACGTGGTCGATGCTACCCGCGATTCTAGTCACCCTCTGCCTGATCCGGGCAGAAGGACAACCGATTTCCATCGGTCTTGTAATCCTGACTTTGGCATCGATGAGTTTGCTTGCGCCCGTCTGGCTGGCGTGGACAGGTTTGGCAGTCCTGCTGGCATGGGCGATCTTCGGATCACAGATTTTCGATGTCGCCCAGAAAAATCAGATTCGGGCAAAGATTTCCGCCACCATTCTGCGTCGTTGAGCGGTTCCAATTTCTCCTTGTGATCCCAAGCTGATTGGCTTACAATAAGGGACGAAGTTTAAATATTAATCATGGGGTGACGATCAAGCACAAGACGAGGAATAGACAATGAATCTACGTTTCATGACGGCATCGTTTGTTTGCTTAGTCTTTTTCGTTCCACCGGTACATGCCCTGGCGGATGAATATCTTTCTTACCGTGAGTTCATCGAAAAAGTCCGGAACGGCCAGGTCAAAACAGTCACCTTGAATAAGTTTTTCGGTATGTCTGGAACATACATAGAGAACGGCCAGGAAAAAAAATACCATAGTTTACATGATACAGATGGAATAAATGACCCCCTTTTGATGGATTTACTGAAAAGCCATAAGGTCAAAGTCGATCGGGTCGATGACCGGAAAGCGATCAGTCCCTTTCTGGACACTTTTCTACCAGTTTCCATGTCGGTTGTGGGATGTGTGAGCATTTTACTTCCAATCCTGATATTCATTTACCTGATCATCATCAACGGCAAGATGAATCGCCTGATCGAGGCCCATCGCAACGGAGGTTTTTCCGAGCCGGGCAGATAAATTTCCCGGCGGCATGGGCAAGCATACATACTGGAGGATTTTCGATGGAACACGATGAAAAATGCACATGCCGGAGCTGTCAGGGAGAAAGCAGCGAAACGAGTGCGGTGAATCTGGCGGACATGGTAAATTATCAACACGGATCGATCGTCAGCCGAACGGTCATCGACAAAAAGACCGGAACAGTGACGCTGTTTGCATTCGACGCAGGCCAGCGACTCAGCGAGCACATCGCTCCGTTCGACGCGATGGTCTGCGTGCTGGAAGGTGAGGCACAGATCACCATTGCGGGCAAGGCGAGTCGGGTAAAAAAGGGTGAAATGATCATCATGCCGGCCAATCAGCCTCATGCGGTGAACGCCGAAGTGCCATTCAAGATACTGCTGATCATGATACGATCTTGAGTTTGAAACAATATTCATAATTCAATATACGGGGTTCTTTTTTTGGGGGTGATTTATGGAAATCAGAATCAAGCAGATGTTGGAAAAACCGGAGGAGACCGACGGATATCGCATTCTGGTAGAACGAAATCTGCCGGAAGGACTCGACGAACTGAACGTGCAGGCGGACCTTTGGCTCAAACGCCTATCGCCGAGCGACGAACTGGCCGCCTGGTACAATCACGACACGTCGAAATGGGAGGAATTCAAAAGACGATATACGAAAGAACTGGAGCCAAACCTGAGCAATATCCAATTCCTGATCGACGATGCGAGAGAGGAAGGTTTAACCCTGCTGTACAATGGGGGCGACCCGGAACACAATTATGCGGCTGCACTAAGGGACTTCATCGAAAGTAATTTCCTAATCGTCGAAGAACCATAAAAGGACCTTCGCGAAATATGAAATCAGATGTATTCAAGCCCGATCCAGCCGGCGGTATTGAATCGCTTCGGCAATATGCTCGGAACGAATCTGCTCGATTCCTTCCAGATCGGCGATGGTGCGGGCCACGCGAAGAATTTTATCATGGGCACGGGCGGAAAGGCCGAGTTCCTGCACGGCGGACCGCAGGATAGCTTCACATGTGGCGTCGAGCGGGCAATGCTGGCGGAGCAATCGCGGCCCCATGCGGGCATTGGTCATATGAGATTTATTTTTAAACCGCTGCCGCTGGATTTCCCTCGCCTTGAGCACATCCTGGCGCATCTGCTCCGATGACCGCCCCTCAGCGGACGACCGAAGACGGTCGAGATCGACGGTGGGAACCTCCAGGTGAATGTCAATACGATCCAGCAACGGGCCGGAGATTTTTCCCACATATTTTTCGATCAGGTTCGGGGTGCATCGGCAACGCTTTCGCGGATGGCCGAAATACCCGCACATGCAGGGATTCATCGCGGAAATCAAAATAAAACGGGCGGGAAAAGTCATGGACGACTGCGCACGAGAGATGGTTACCGTTCCGTCTTCCAGCGGCTGGCGGATCATTTCCAGTGTCGATCGCTGAAATTCCGGCATTTCGTCCAGAAACAAAATGCCGTTATGCGCCAGACTTACTTCGCCGGGCTGCGGATTGCTGCCGCCTCCGATCAGCGCGATCGGTGAAGCGGAATGATGCGGCGTCCGAACCGGTCGTGTGCCGATCAGCGCCTCGCCAGATTTCATCAATCCGACTGCGGAATAAATTCGTGTCGTCTCCAGCGCCTCATCGATGGACAATGGCGGAAGAATGGTAGGCAATCGCTGGGCCAGCATGGTCTTGCCTGAGCCTGGGGGACCAATCATTAATAGATTATGCGCGCCGGCGGCAGCAATGGTCATGGCACGCTTGGCATGTTCCTGGCCGCGAACGTCAGCAAAATCCAGATCGTATCGGCTGACCTGATTGAACAATTGATCGGTATCGACCACCGTCGGTTCGAGAGGCAACTGCCGCGACAAAAATCCCACCGCCTCCGGCAAACTCGCAACGCCGATCGCCTCGATCTTCTCCACCACCGCTGCTTCAGGCGCATTTTCACGCGGCAAAACGATTCCCCTGTATCCTTTTTCCGCCGCCAGCAGTGCGATCGATAACGCCCCGCGAATGGGTCGAAGCCGGCCGTCAAGTGCAAGTTCGCCCAGTACGATATATTTTTCCGTCGTTTCGAGATTCACCTGCCCGTCAGCCATCAGCAAACCAAGGGCAATTGCGAGATCCAACGCGGGCCCTTCCTTGCGAATATCCGCCGGAGCAAGATTCACCAGTGCGCGATGTTTGGGAAATCGATAGCCGCAGTTGATCAGCGCCGTCTTGATGCGATCGACACTCTCCTTGACCGCGGCATCGGGCAAGCCGACGATATTGACCCCCGCAAATCCATGGGCGGAAACATCCACCTCCACCTCACATCTCAACGCCTCGATGCCGTTCATAATGACGCTGTTTAATCTGGATAGCATAAATAATATTTAAGCTATTCCAGAATATAAATGCAAGTTGGATTTTAAAACTTTAAAATCGTTATTCGCCAGCTTGTCCGATACAGACAAAATTCAGGCAAGGAGGATTTCGGCAGTAAGAGCCATGGATTGGATGGTTTGCTTGATCTCAGGCTGGTAAATCGGGTTCATAATCACCACGGCTTGCGGAAGGTAGGTTTGAAGGAATTCCGGCGGGACGATTTCCTGGCCGGTGCCGGTGAGGAATCGGCCATGCTTGTGCGGATTGAGATCGATCACATATTGAATCGACCGATGGCTGAGGTTCAGCGTATTTAAAAACATTATTCCTTTTGAACCGGCGCCCCAGACAACAGTTCGATATTCTTTCTCTTTCAACTCAGCCAGTGTTCGCCGCCAACTGCTTTTTTTGGTGCGATAGGCCCGGTTAAAATCCCCGGCGAGTTTTTCAATGGAGTGATCTGCCGAATCGGATTCGCCGATGGACCGTCGAGTGTGAATTCTGGGATAGGCCTCGATGGTCAAATACTGTCCGTCGTATTGTTCCGCCACTTCGATCGGTTCAAAGCCGGCACGCTGAAAGATTTCCCTCAGCGACCGGGCGGTGAAATACGAACAATGCTCGTAAATGATATCCCATATGCCCAAATCCTTGAGAGTATACAGCGCATTTGGAACCTCGAAAAAAACAATGGTTTCCGGCCGATTACCGATCATCCGCCGGATGCTGCAGAGAAAATCAAGAGGATTTGCGATGTGCTCGAGAACCTGCCGGCAGCAAATGATGTCGGCGGGACAAAGATTGCGATTTTGCGAAAAGTGTTCGGGGAAAATTTTGACCGTGTCTTGTGTGACGGCCGCGGCACGCGCCGGATCGAACCCAGGATCGAATCCAACTCCGCGGTTATCGCCGGCAGAGGCAAGCATCGACAGGAAATTTCCCTGTCCGCAGCCGATTTCCACGACATCCTTATGATATAGATTGTGACGCCGTACCAATCGATGGGCCAAATCCTCGGCGTAACGCTGAAAGCGAGATGAATAGTGGAGGGAATTTTCGTATTTTCGATCATAGTCGAGCAAACTGGGATCGAAGGCGATGTTGTAGATCAGACCGCAGCGCTGACAGCAGGCAAGACGAATAGTCGCCCGGGGCGATGTTATGGCCGCCTCGCGACTTTCCCACAGAACGTTGCAGAAGACCGGCGCCAGCCGATTTTCAAAAAATACAGACATCTCCGCATAACGGCAACCGGGACAGCTATGATGTATCTTCATTTTCTAAACCTCTGAATTTTCCATTTTTACCGCATTCACCGCTTTTGTCGCTTCAATTCACCGGCAGCAATCGCCCCGCCACGCCCATTCGGTTCAACTCGGCCTGGATTTCCGGAATATAGATCGGATTCATCACAATCACATCGTCGGGACGATACTCCTGTAAAAACGTCGGCGAAACGATTTTCTGACCCGTGCCCGGCATGTAGCGATCCTGCCTGTACGGATTGATGTCCACCACATATTTG
>CAYMXC010000087.1:0-9183 GCA_964394135.1 uncultured Phycisphaerae bacterium | reverse complement strand
TCATAGCATCGGGCCTTTTCGCCGAACATTTCCAGTAGGATCAGTCCGTTGGGTGAGCAGAACTGGCTGCTGGTTTCGTGCAAACCAAGTCTGGTTTTGATGTTGCATCCGAATTCTGTGAAGAGGGCTTGGACATTCGGAACGTTTTTTGCCCGTTCGGTGATGTGGACAGCGAGAATAAGATGATCTTCTTTTACCATGAGCGAGTTCCTTTCAAAGAAATTGTCCCTATGGCTGTTATCATACCGTTTTGTTTTGTGTTTTCAAGGCATTAATGAGTTGGCGAACCGCTTCCTGTGCATCGCCGAAGAACATGAATGTATTGGCGGCGGCGAAAAGAGGATTAGGGATTCCAGCAAATCCAGGACTCAGGCTTCGTTTGATGACCACAACTGTGCGGGCGGCATCGACATTTAGGATGGGCATTCCTGCGATTGGAGAATCGGGGTCGGTGCGTGCAAGAGGATTGACGACATCATTGGCGCCGATGACAATGACGACGTCGGTCTGGGGGAAGAGTGGATTGATCAGGTCCATTTCTTTCATTTTGTCGTAGGGGATATCGGCTTCCGCGAGAAGGACGTTCATATGTCCGGGCATTCGACCCGCTACTGGGTGAATGCCGAAAAGGACCTCCGTGCCGCGATTTTCCAGGGTATTGGTCAGATCGCGAACGGTATGTTGTGCCTGAGCGACTGCCATTCCATAGCCCGGAACGATCACAACTCGGCGGGCGTTTTCGAGGAACATCGCAATATCGTCCGCGGAGGCGGATTTTACTTTTCCGGTGTAGATAGTGTCCTGTCTGATCGGCACCGAGGTTGCACCGAAGGCTCCGAAAAGGACGTTGGTGAAGGATCGATTCATCGCTCGGCACATGATGATGGAGAGGATCAAACCTGAAGAGCCGTCGAGTGCGCCAGCGACAATAAGCATTTTGTTTTTTAGTACGAAACCCATCAATGCCGCCGACAGGCCGGCGTAGGAGTTCAGCAAAGCAATGACTGTGGGCATGTCTGCTCCGCCGATGGGAATGATCAGCAGGATGCCGAAGACAAGAGCGAGGATGATGAAGGCCGGAAAGAGCAGGGTTGCGCCTGGAACGAAGATAAGTATCATGCCGATAGCCGTTGCCGATCCGAGCAGCAGGAAGGTGACTAGATTTTGTTTTTTATAAGTAATCGGCCTGGTTGGCAGGATTTCCTGCAGTTTTCCGAAGGCCATCAAACTGCCCGTAAATGTGAGGAAGCCGAGGAGCATCTCGAGGACCAATGCAAACATTTCGAAATGGTCGATGTGCGGCGTTTTGAGCAGGTAATGGGCTGTTCCGACGAGTGCGGCGGCCAGAGCACCGAAGGCGTGCGAGATTGCGGTTCGCTGTGGTACTGCGGTCATGGGCATGAAGACTGCCAGGGGGATACCGATTAGGGAGCCCAGACCCAGGGCGATAAATATCCAGGTAAAATTGATAATCTGGTGGCTTAGGAGGGTGCCGATGATTGCCAGGAGCATGCCGAGTTCACCGCTTCGCACGCCGTTGCGGGCGGTGCGCGGATTGCTCAACCACTTGAGGGCGAAGATGAAGCAGGCTGTGGCGATGAGGTAAGTAAACGAGACGAACCAGGAAGTCGCTGCTTCCGCGATCATGATTAGGCTGGGGCCGATCATTTTTTTTCCTCCCGGCTCTTGAACATTTTCAGCATTCGATCGGTGATGAGATAGCCCCCGATAACGTTAGAGAAGGCAAGGGTTACGGCAATGACTCCGAGGACCTTGGCCAGTATGCCGAACGGCTGATCGGGAGCATAATGTTGGCCTGCGATGACGATGGCTCCGACGACGGAGATGGCTGAGATGGCGTTGGTAAGAGACATCAGAGGGGTATGGAGCAGTGGTGAGACGCGCCGAATTACCTCCAGGCCAAGAAAGGTCGCAAGAAGAAAGACAAAAAAGTCGGTTTCCAGGTTCATCGTTTTCGTCTCCTATCATTTATTCACGGTTTCCGCATGGTCTCCGGTCTGAGTTCGGCGAAGGGATTCTTCTTTCAGCCAGTCGTTGATTTGCGGATAGACCACCTGTCCGCCTCGTGCAACAAGTGTTTCGCGAATGATCGGATCGTTGGGGTCGATTTGCAGTTTACCATTTTGGACTATGTGCATGAGGAAGGTTGAAATATTTCTCGCGAGCATTTGACTGGCATGAAACGGTACGGTTGCCGGCAAGTTGGTGGGGCCGAGGATGGTTACGCCGGCATAAACGACGGTTTCGTCGGGTTGGGTCAATTGGCAGTTTCCGCCGCGTTCGGCTGCCAGATCGACGATGACCGATCCAAAGGGCATGGCAGCGACCATTTCACTGGTGATTAGGATCGGCGACCGTTTTCCCGGAATTGCGGCGGAAGAGATAACGACCTCGCTTTGAGATAAAATTTTCGACATCAGTTTTCTTTGCCGGCGATAGAATTCTTCGTCCATTTTCAATGCGTAGCCACCGGTGTCCTGGGTTTCACCGGCTTCCAGAGGCAGTTCGACAAATCTGGCGCCGACGCTCTGAACCTCTGTTTTAACTGCCGGTCGAACATCGTATGCCTGGACGACTCCTCCAAGTCGGCGGGCGGTTGCGATAGCTTGAAGTCCGGCGACGCCGGCTCCGATGACGAAAACGCGGGCTGGCGCGATCGAACCTGCTGCGGTCATGAGCAGAGGAAACATGCGGGGCAGGATATTGGCAGCCAGCAGGACGGCCTTGTAACCTGTGATGGTGGCCATGGATGACAGGGCATCCATGGCTTGAGCACGAGCGATTCGCGGCATAAGTTCCAAGGCAAAAGCAGTGAGACCACGTTGAGCAAATTTTTGTAACAGAGTCGGCTGCCAGAGAGGTTCAAGAAATCCGATGACGGTTTGTTCGGCGCGGAGCAATTCGAGTTCTTCAATTCCGGCCTGGGGATTGGCGCCGGCAGCTCGGACGTGCAGGATGATATCGGCGAGGGAAAAGAGTTCGTTTCGTTCTACGATGCGGGCACCGCGGTTTTCGTATTCGGCGTCGGGATAACCGGCGGCGGTGCCGGCGTTTCGTTCAAGGAGAATTTCCATGCCGACTTTTTGAAGAGTGGGAACCGCAGCAGGCACCAGTGCTACCCGCCGCTCACCGGGAAATGTCTCCATCGGGACACCGGTGATCATGATGGTTTACTCCTTTTTTGAGTATGAAATCGAAAGATATCCCCAGTGAAATTCATTTTACATGAAGAACAGGGAAGTGGAAATCAAAAATTATCGATTGGCTTCTAGGATTTGTTCAGGATGATGGGATTGGTCCAGGCGTGGCGTCCATGGCGGTCAACGACTTCGGCCCGGACATATTTGGCGTTCTTGTTCGGCGTATAAGTTGCGGCGGTCAGTTCCTGTGCGTCATCGGAATAGAAACTTTGTCCGAAATATCTCTGGCTGACGAAGTGAATTTCGACCACGGGTGAACAGCGGAGAGAAATTTTGCCGCGGCTCATCGTAAAATCCTCGATGATCGGTCCGCAGGAGGCATAAAAGCATCCGGTGCGAAGGGCGTTCATGATGGATTTGACGGACAGATCTTTTGCCTTGATCATGGTCCACCCCATAAAGATATCGCGGCCGGTATGAACATCGTCGGAGGCGACAGCGGGTAGGAAACGACCATTGTCTAGCATATCGTCCCATTGGACGGAGCTATAGGCCTTGCCGATTTTGGTGCATGTGGCATTGTAAACTTCGATTCCGATGTATCCTTTGACGGAAAACAGATGATTGACGTTTTGGCCGCACCAATAGGGATGTGCAAAAATCACTTCGCCGCCGGCACGTTTGACGAGTTTAATTCTGCTGTTGGCGTCCATATCGTCTGGGATGGAAAAGCCGTGGGGAACATTCAGGCAGACGAAATGGAAGAGATCGTTCTGATCGGAACAGATGGGGTGGGTTTCCATGCCGCTGAGAACGAGAAAGTCCTTGTCGCAGAAGGGAGATACATCGTTGGTTTTTTCATGGTCGGTGACAGCGAGAATGGAATACCCTTTTTCGCGGTATTGCTTGACCCGCTGTTCGAGCGAAGAGTCGCCGTCCGATGTGGTGGTATGAGTGTGGAGATTGCATTTGAACCATTTTCCCTTCTGCTGGAAAGGATTGATCAAATCGAAAGTCTCTTTATTTTTAACAAATTGAATCATGATTTCCCTTTTGAAAAATCGTTTCATTTAAAAAGGTGATTTTACAGCCGGGGCGGTAAAAGACAAACAAAAGATTCGCTTATTCGGTTGGAGAGATTTTTTTCGAGCGGTCTTGTTTTCGAGTACTATGGCGGCGTTTTTGCTCGAGGCGACGTTTTTTCGCTGCAAGAGTGATTCTGGTTTTTTTTCGTGGACGGGTTGGCGTCAGAGCGATTTGTAGGAGTTTGATAAACCGCTGAATGATCGACTCACGGTTAGCGGACTGAGTTCGATGTTGCTGCGAGGCGATTTGAAGGTCGCCATGTCGATTGATCCGCTTGGCAAGGCAGGCGATGATACGTTGTTTATGCCAGGGTAAAAGGCTCGGCGACTGCGGGACATTGAACTGCAGCATGATACGGGTTGCAACCTTGTTGACATTCTGACCGCCGGGCCCACTGCTCCGCGAGGCGGAGAAGATCAGTTCTTCGTCAGGAATAGAGAGATGTTCTGAAACTTTGATCATTTTTAATATTTTACTCTTATATTTCATTATAGTTGAAATTCGCTGAAAAAGGGATAATGTTTTTGTCAGGCATAGCAAGAATGCCGAAGGAGGAAATATGCTAAAGACGCTGGAATCTCGATTCAGGGAAATCGTTCCGCGTGTGGATTTCTGTTCGCTTCGTTTTGTCAATAGGCGGGACGAAGTGGTCAGCGTGCGCCAGAATATTCCTCAGCCGATGTATGACGCTGAGGATATTGGCGCGATGATAACGGTGATTCACGACGGCGGGATGGGATATGCCGCAACGAGCGATCTTTCGGTCGGCGGGCTTCGTCAGGCGGCGGAATCGGCTGCCCGGTGGGCCAGGCAGACGGCTGGGCGAAGCGTGGTGGATTTCAAGTCGATCGCTATGTCTGAATCATCAGGGGAATATTCAGGGCCGGAAGCGATTCCGTGGAATTCAGTATCGGCAGCGGACAAGATGGAACTTTTGCAGGGGGAATCTCGCCGGCTGAAGATCGAGGATCGAATTGTCGACTGGGAAGTCTCGCTTTGGCATACTCGAATGGAGACGCTATATCTGACTTCGGGTGGCGGAAAAATCTATCAGCGGATCAGCCAGTTGGCACCGGGGATGAGTGTTGTGGCTAATGAAGGCGCACAGACACAGCAGCGTTCGTTGGGCGGACACGGCTGTTGCAGGCAAGGTGGGATGGAAGTGCTCGATCAGATCGGGTTTCGCCAGGCGGCTCCGCAAATCGCAGAAGATGCGATCGTTTTGCTTGGCGCTGCGGACTGTCCGACTGAAAAAATGGATTTGCTATTGGCGCCGGATCAGATGATCCTGCAGATTCATGAATCGATCGGCCATCCGCTGGAGCTGGATCGCATTCTGGGCGACGAACGAAATTATGCGGGCACCAGTTTCGTGACACCCGATATGTTCGGGACATATCAGTATGGATCGGAATTGCTCAATGTGACATATGATCCGACGCGTCGCGAGGAATTCGCCAGTTATCGATTTGATGACGAGGGCCTGGAGGCACAAAAGACGTTCCTGATCGAACGAGGTATTTTAAAGTGTGGGCTTGGCGGTTCAATCTCGCAGAGACGGAGCGGCCTGTGTGGAGTAGCTAACAGCAGAGCGAGCAGCTGGAACCGTCCGCCGATCGACCGTATGGCGAACCTGAATCTTGAGCCTGGCCGAAGTACACTGGATGAAATGATAGGATCGATCCGACGGGGAATTTACATGAAGACCAATTGTTCATGGTCGATCGACGATTCCAGGAACAAATTTCAGTTCGGCTGCGAGTGGGGCAGGTTGATCGAGGACGGCAAGTTGACGGATGTAGTTAAGAACCCGAATTATCGTGGAATTTCTGCAACATTCTGGCGAAGTTTAAAACATGTAGGCGATGATTCGACCTATGAGATACTGGGCACGCCAAATTGCGGCAAGGGTGAACCGAATCAATTGATCAAAACGGGTCATGCCAGTCCGGCGTGTGTTTTTGCCGACGTGGACGTATTTGGCGGCGAAAAATAAAAAGAGGACATAAAAGATGCAGCAATTTTTTTATCAACTGGCGGACGATCTTCAGGAAATCCTGGCGCCGGGCGAGGTCTTTTTGGCCGGTTTCAGCGGCGAGGATTCGGAATTCGTGCGATTCAATCAAAGTCTGATTCGTCAGGCAGGTCATGTCGGTCAGCGATATTTAACGATCGATCTGATTCGTGGTCAGCGACATGCCAGAGGAACAATGACGGTGAGTCAGAACATGCTGATCGATCGTTCACAAGCGCAGAAGCTTCTTGGTAATCTGCGGAAAAAACTCAATCAAGTACCGGAAGATCCATATCTGCTTTATGCGACACAGGTTCACAGCTCTGAGCAATTGGGTGAAAACCGCCTGCCTGATCACGAGGCGACAGTGGATGTAATTTTAAAAGCAGGAACGGGGCGAGATATGGCAGGGATTTTGGCGATGGGAGGAATTTACGCCGGATTTGCCAATTCTTTGGGACAACGTAACTGGTTTTCAACATATACTTTTCACTTTGACTGGAGTTTTTATCACTGCGGAGACAAGGCGGTCAAGACGAATTATGCCGGGTTTGTCTGGAACGATTTGGAGTTTCAACGGAAGGTCGACTGGGCGGGTCAGCAGCTGGAGATTTTGAAACAGCCTGCGAAGACAATTACGCCTGGCGAATATCGTGTCTATCTTGCGCCTTCTGCACTATTGGAATTTGCGGAGATGCTCAATGCGGGAGGTTTCAGTCTCAAGGCACATCGGACCAAGAGCACGCCCCTGCTGAAAATGATCGAAGAAGGTATAACACTGAACCCGGCGGTGACCTTCAGAGAAAATACAAAGGACGGTATCGACGCGAATTTTCAGGCGATGGGTTATATCAAGCCGGATAAGGTGACCTTGATCGAAAACGGCCGGTATCGCGACTGCCTGATTTCCTCGCGGTCGGCAAAAGAATATGGGGTAGAGCCTAACGGTGCGTCGGACGGCGAAATGGCAGAATCGCTGGAAATTGCAGGTGGTTCGATTGCATCGCAGCGGATTGTGGAGGAGTTAGGGACCGGAATTTATGTCAATGATTTATGGTATTTGAATTATTCGGATCGTCCGGCGGGTCGTATTACGGGGATGACGCGTTTTGCGACCTTCTGGGTGGAGAACGGCCGGATTGTCGCTCCGCTGAACGTCATGCGATTCGATGAGACAGTATATAGAATATTGGGCGAGAATTTGATCGGGTTGACGGAACATCGGGATTTTATTCCGAGCTGCTCGACCTATGGCGGCCGTTCGACGAGCAGTGTTCGATTGCCAGGTGCACTGGTGAATCAATTCCGGTTTACGCTTTAGCAGGGATTATCCAATAAAAAAAGGCGACATGGAAGTCGCCCTTTGTTTGTCTTCTGAAAATCGCTCGATTATTTTTCGAAACGTCGGACGATAATGGATGCGTTATGTCCGCCGAAACCGAAGCAAAAACACAATGCCACGTTGAACGTTCCCGGCCGGCCTTAATGCGGGTAATAATCAAGATCACATTCGGGGTCGGGATTGTCGAGATAGATTTTTGGCGGCAACATCAGGTCCCGTATGGCTAATACTGTGGTGATCAATTCCACGCCACCACTGGCGCCGAGAAGATGGCCGATCTGGCTTTTGGTAGAGCTGATGGCCAATTTTTTAGCGTGATCGCCAAACACGGTTTTGACGGCCTTGGTTTCACCGATGTCGCCAAGCGTTGTGCTGGTTCCGTGAGCGTTGATATAATTCACTTCTGTGGGGTTGATTCCAGCGTCAGTCAAGGCACGGGTCATGGCAAGGGCCGCCCCTTTTCCTTCCGGTTCCGGAGCGGTCAGATGATAACTGTCGGCCGAGGCTCCGAACCCGATGACTTCAGCATAAATATTCGCACCTCGAGCTTTGGCATGTTCAAGTTCCTCAAAGATCAAGATGCCGGCTCCTTCTCCCATGATAAACCCGTCACGGTCTTTATCGAAGGGTCTGGACGCGCGTGTCGGCTCGTCATTTCGGGTGGACAGAGCCTTCATGGCACAGAAGCTCGAAAGCCCCAGTGGGGTCAGGGCGGCTTCGGAACCGCCTGTGAACATGATATCGCAATCGTTCCGCTGAATGGCTCGAACAGCATCGCCCATGGCATTGGTGGCGGAAGCACAAGCGGTGGCGACAGCTGTATTGATGCCCCTGGCGCCAAAGTAGAGAGAAATATTGCCTGGGGCGGCGTTGACCATCAGCTTAGGAATAGTGAAGACCGAGACTTTGGACGGCCCCTTTTCCCTGAGACGAACATGCTGCTCTTCCAACTCTGTCAATCCGCCGATCCCGGAACCGATGATAACCCCTACGCGATCGCCATTTTCCAGAGGAACGGACAACCCCGCATGTTTGCCGGCAGAGATTGCCGCGGCAAGTGCAAATTGGGCAAACCGATCCAGTCGTTTGATTTCCTTGCGGTCGACATAGTTGCCCGGATCGAAGCTGAGACACTCGCCGCCAATCTTTGAATCATAGAGCTCACGATCGAATCGCTGGATAAGCCCGATTCCGCTCTTACCGGCGAGAATATTCTGCCAGAAGGTTGTCAGATCTTCGCCCAGCGAACTGACCAAGCCCATGCCCGTTATAACAATGCGTCGTTTTGCCATCAACCTCTCACCATACCATTAACAGAATTGGAATTCGAAAGTCACACGCGTTTTATGATTGCTGCTGTTTGCTTAAATGGTCTACGATGAAATCAATGGCTTGTCCGACAGTTTGAATTTTTTCGGCTTCCTCGTCAGGAATGTTCAATTCAAAGGCGTCTTCGAATTCCATGACCATTTCGACTGTGTCGAGGGAATCGGCATTGAGATCATTGATGAATGAAGTTTCGCGGCTGATTTCAGCCTTGTCCACACCCATCTGATTGCTGACAATTTCAATAACCTTAC
>CAYMXC010000086.1:0-9190 GCA_964394135.1 uncultured Phycisphaerae bacterium | reverse complement strand
GGAATTCAGCGATGTGAATAGAGGTGTAAGCATCCTCGTGGAGCAATTTTTCCGAACTCAGAATGGCGTCCGCAAAGGTGTAGCCGTCGAAAGGCATGAACGCAACGAGCAGGTTTTGGCCCAGAGCCAATTCGCCATTGCTGGTTGCAGGACCATCAGCCAGTATCTGACCGGCTTTGACCTTCTGGCCGACCTTGACGATCGGTTTTTGATTCAGACAGGTCCTCTCGTTGAGGCCTTTGAATTTCTGCAGCTCATATTCATCAGTATCGTTGACGACAATGCGGAGTGCATCGACGTACGTCACGATCCCGGATTGTTTGGCGGTAACCACCATGCCGGAGTTCATCGCCACATAGGGTTCCATGCCCGTTCCGACAATGGGCGGGGCAGTTCGCAGCAACGGTACGGCCTGTCGCTGCATGTTCGAACCCATCAAGGCACGGTTGGCGTCGTCGTGTTCGAGGAATGGAATGAGAGCGGCGGACACGCCAACGATCTGTTTGGGGGAGATATCCACAAACTGCACTTCTTTGGCGTTTACTTTGCCGAGGTTGCCTTTCACTCGCGCGAGCACGAGTTCGTCGGGCAATTTGTCGGCCTTGAGAATGTGCGGCGGGGCAATGGTGGCGTTCATTTCCTCGTCGGCCCGAAGGTGGACAAGTTTGCCGTTGACCTTGCCCTTTTCGACCTGACGGTACGGGGTGATCAAAAAGCCGTATTCGTCGATTCCGGAATAGACGGCCATTGAGGAAATCAAACCGATGTTGGTTCCTTCCGGCGTTTCGATCGGGCAGATTCGTCCGTAGTGGGAAATGTGCACGTCACGGACTTCAAACCCTGCGCGTTTACGGTTCAAGCCGCCGGGCCCCAGGGCCGATAGACGGCGTTCATGCGTCAACTGCGACAGAGGATTGGTCTGATCGACGCCCTGAGACAGTTCGCCCCGGCCGAAGAAATATTCGATTGCGGACCCGACTGCTTTGGAGTTGATCACTTCGCTGATGCGATTCAATTGATCGGGGGCCTTGATGGATATCCGCTCCTGCACAGTTCTGCGAAGCTTGAGCAAACCCTTGCGGAGCTCCTCGACAGCCAATTCATCGATAGTTCGCAGGCGGCGGTTGCCCAAGTGATCGATATCGTCCAGGATGCCTTCACCGGCTCGCAGGGCCATAATATATTTGAGAGCCCCGACAAAGTCTTCCGGCCTGAGAACCATTTCTGAAAGGGGTATATCCTGGTTGAACTTGCGATTTATACGGAAACGACCCACGCGTCCAAGCCTATAGCGGGCGGGATCGAAGAATTTTTCGTGGAAGAGTTTTTTAGCCTTTTCGAGCTGCGGGGGGTTGCCCGGGCGCAGACGTGTGTAAATTTTCAGCAGGGCTTCTTCGTGCGAGCGAGAGGTATCTTCCGTCATGGTATTGAGAATCAGTGGATCGGACACCTTCTCGATAATTTCCACCTGTTTGACCTTGCTGGATTGGATTTTGGAAAGGGCCTCGGCGATCTGAGCTCCGGCGGCAAGTAATTCTTCGCCGGTTTCCTGATCGACTACAGGCTCTGCTGCCACCATGCCGGCCTTAAGCTGGCCAACCGACACGGATTTGGTCTTGTAGAATGTCTTTATAATATCGATATCGGAGCTATACTTCGCATCCAGTGCCCGCAGGAAGGTTGTAGCGGGCATTTTCGACGACTGGTCGATTCGCACTGCCAGCAACTCACGCTTGGTCACATTGATTTCGATCCAGGAACCACGTTCGGGGATCACGCGGGCGGCATGGAGAGGCCTGTCGGCCTGCTGAGCCTCAACGACGAAATCGACGCCGGGGGATCGATGAAGCTGGGACACGATGACACGTGTCGCTCCGTTGATAATGAATTCGCCGCCGCCCAGCATGATGGGGATATCGCCGAGGTAGATTCCCTCTTCGATGGTCTCGCCCGTTTCCTTTCGAGTCATTCGAATACGAACCCGCAGCGGTTTGCCGTAGGTGAGCTTCAATTCACGGCATTCGTCCGGAGAATACCTTGGTTTGCCAAGTTCGTAATCGACATAAGTTAATGTCACGTCGCCGGCATAGCTTTCGATGGGGAAGGTCTCCTGCAGAAGACTTTCGAGCCCCTCATTCTTGCGCTTGGCGGGTTCGACCGTTTCCTGTAAAAAACGTTCATACGCCTGGCGCTGAATCCGGATCAAATCCGGTACAGGCAGAGCATCGCCGACTTTACCAAAATTTCGAATCGTCGAAGGTACGATCATCGCTCGGACCTCACAAAAGAACTTTTATAACCATAAACAGTTTCATTCCGGTCGATGATTGGAAACCATCGCAATATTGGATACAGGGAGCATCCCTCCGGAATAAAATTTTTTAACATAATACGCCTAATTATTGGCCCGCCTAGCCCGGAAATCAACCCAGAAGCACCCCGGCGCAAGCCTCCGGGTGCTTCTGGACGATCGTTCAACCTGAATTTTGTTTTATTTTGGTTGTTCAAAATAATTATTTCAGCTCGACGGTAGCTCCGGCTTCTTCGAGCTGTTTCTTCAGATCCTCGGCCTCGGCCTTGGGCAGACCTTCCTTTACGGTTTTTGGCGCGCCATCTACAAGATCCTTGGCTTCCTTCAGGCCCAGATTGGTCACCTGACGAACGACTTTGATGACGCCGATCTTCTTATCGCCGCCGTTCTTCAGAATGACGTCGAAAGTTGATTTTTCTTCGGCCTTGGGAGCTTCAGCAGCACCCGCACCCGGCATGGCAGCCACGGCAACCGCACCGGCAGCCGGCTCGATCCCATAGACTTCTTTCAGATAATCACCCAATTCTTTTGCCTGCATCAGGGTCAGGGCAACAATCTTATCACCGATTTCCTTTATTGAAGCGGACCATTCTCTTGTTTCACCCATTGTGCTAAACCTTCCTAAAAAATAGAACTTAATTTACAAATTACAAACCCGATACCAACGTTATTTTTTCCGATTCAACCGATTTTGAGGAAGTGCGTTAAAAACCTCATCGCCGGCCGATCGGACGATATATTAATGGCGATTCATTGAGAAGCTAGGCCGCAGCCACAGAATCGCCTTCTTTCTCTTTCTTTTCCACCAGGGCTTTGACGCATCCTGCGATCCGTCCGGCAGGACTGCTGATCGCACCGGCCAAACGTGCACCGGGGCTTTTGGCCAGATTGACCACCTGGCTCTGCAGTTCCGCGCGACTCGGCATCTTTGAAAGGACTTCGGCGCCTTTGGCGTCCAAAATCGTGCCTTCCACCAATGCCCCGCGGATTTCCAGCTGTTTCATCTTTTTTGTCCAGTCGAACAGCTCGCGGGCAACGTCCACGATGGAATCACCGCCGGTCACGAGGGCACATGTGCCCATCAGTAACTGATCGACCTGTTCCAGCTTCGTTCCTTTCAAGGCCCGGGCCGCAATGGAGTTCTTGACGACTTCCATTTCGATTTTTTTCTTCTTCAGGCCAAGACGAAGGACATTGTTGTCGATTGCGTTCAATCCGATCGGATTGACAACCATAACACTGTCCAATTGACCGAAGCGGGCATTAATTTCTTTTGTAACTAATTCTTTGACTGGCTTACTCATATTCTTTTCCCGTAAATTGGTTAATTGTTAAGCAACTATCAGCTCAATGCCGGGGCTCATCGTCGCGCTGATTACACAGCGTTTGATGTAAGTGCCCTTGGAAGAAGCGGGTTTCGCACGTTTGATCTGATTGATGAACGCTTCGATATTGGCCTGGAGATCTTCTTCGGAGAAACTGAGTTTACCGACAACGAGGGCGACATTTCCACCGGCGTCGTTCCGGTATTCCTGTTTACCGGCTGAGTATTCCCGAACGGCGTTGACAATATCATCCGTGACGGTTCCAGCCTTGGGGGAAGGCATTTTTCCGGAGGGTCCCAGGACACGTCCCAGTCGACCTACGAGCCGCATCATGCTGGGGGTAGCCAGTGCGACATCGAAATCGGTCCAACCATCCTGGACTTTTTTGACCAGTTCATCGGCCCCGGCCTCAATCGCGCCGGCTTCTTTGGCCTTGGCGGCCGTTTCGCCCTCACAGAAGGCGATGACCTTAAAACTCTTGCCGATGCCTTTGGGCAATGACAGCGAGCCTCGAACCAGCTGGTCCGCCTGCTTGGGATCGATACCAAGATTCACCACACAGTTTACCGTCTGATCGAACTTGGTCGTATTAAATTGCTTCACACATTTGACGGCCTCATTGACGGCCATCGGCTGGGGTTTGTCCTTGATCACCTCCAGCATCTTCGCATACCGTTTGCTGAACTTTCGCATTTCCATGCTCCCACTTATTTTTGTTTAAAACCACCTGAACACAGGGTCCGTGGTCCGACCTGCCGGGACGACGACGACACACACTGCCGGCCGACCGACACAATATCTATTTTTCAAACTAATCTACGATCTCAATGCCCATACTTCGGGCGGTACCTTCGATGACCTTCATTGCCTGATCCATATCGGCGGCGTTCAAATCCTGCATCTTGGTCTGAGCGATCTGCTTGACCTGATCGCGAGTTACCTTGCCAACCTTATCCTTCAGGGGATTACCCGATCCCTTGGCGATCTTGGCTGCATCCTTCAGGAGCACCGACGCCGGTGGAGTCTTGATAATAAAATCGAAGGTTCGATCGGCATAGACCGTAATAACGGCAGGAACGACCATGCCGTTATATGCCTTGGTTCGTTCATTAAATTGGCTGACGAATTGGCCGATATTGATACCATGCTGGCCGAGAGCGGGACCGATCGGCGGTGCCGGGGTGGCCTGGCCGCCCGGAGCTTGAACTTTTATTTGTGCTTTTACCTCTTTTGCCATTGCTTGAGCTTTCCTTAAAACCTGAATTTTATATGAAGCAGCTTATGCGTAATAGTTGTGTTGTAAATTTCAAGAGGACACTCAGCCCTTTTCAATCTGCCAGTATTCGAGCTCGAGTTCGGTGGGACGCCCGAAGACGGTGACGATCACTTTGACCGTACCTTTCTGCGGGTTGACATCCTCCACCCGGCCCTCGAAGTTTTCGAATGGACCCTCGCGAATCTTCACCTGATCACCCTTCTTGAAATCGATGGTTAGCGAAGGCTGTTCCTTGGCGGTTTCGACCGCGGCAAGCATTTTTTCCACATCCACTCCGCCCATCGGCACAGGCTTGTTATCCGAACCGATAAAATCGCCGACGCCCATTGTTTCCTTAATCACGAACCATGCTTTTTCGGGAATGGTTCCATCTTCGTTGGTCTTCATTTCCACAAAAACATAGCCCGGATAAAGCTTGCGTTGAAACACCCTGGCCTGCCCAGCCTTGACTCGTTTTTCCTTGACGGTCGGAACGATGATTCTGCCGACGACGTCGCCAAGGTTTTCGATCTGAACTTTTTTGTTCAGGGCTTCACAAACCTGGTCTTCCTTATTGGAAGCCACACGCAATACATACCAATGTTTGTCTGTTTCAGTCACTTTTATCAATCTTTACAAAATATAGCCAAATTTAATTATTAAATATTAATTATTTACGAAACAACTTCCCGAAGAAATCTATCGTGTCATGCAACAGGGAGCCAATTCCGGGCCCCTTCAACACGCCAATTGCCGAGAAGATCGACATAAAGAAGGTATCCACAATTACCAGCATCAGAGCCATGAGTATGGTAAAGAGGATTACAACTTTTGTCGCACCAACGACTTCCGGCCAGGTCGACCAGTTGACCTTTTTCATTTCCCCTTCGACACTGATGAGAAAATTAACCGCCGTCTGATTTTTACCTACCAGCCAGAACAGCAATCCGCCGAAGACAAGAATAAACAGTAAGGCGGCTCCGACCTGGATATAGAGCCCGTGGGGAGTATCGCGATATGGGCTGAATTTGTCGAAAAGCCAGCTTGCGCCCCAGAGGCTCAATGCGCCGGCACCAATGGCAGTGGACATCCGCGTCCAGTAACCCTGTGTCGGCTTAAAAAGCTGAAACAATTTAGCCTGTTCAAGATTTTCTGTTCCGTTAGCCATTTTCCTTTTTTCCTAAGGACGCCGGGTTATCCAAATTCACAGGATATCCAACATCCACCAACTGTACCGGACCAAAAACAACAGGGCAGGAGGGAATCGAACCCCCAACCTGCGGTTTTGGAGACCGCTGCTCTACCAAATTAAGCTACTGCCCTATCGATTCAACGCCTTTCGGCTATTTCTTTTTCATTTTGTGCAAGGTATGCTTGCGGTCACGGGGGCAATATTTGCTGAGCTCCAATTTGACCTGCTGGCCGGTGGCGGATTTCAGCTGAACCGGGGTGCGGTAATTCCGCTCTCCACATTCAGTACATTCCAACCAAACCCATTCACTTTTCGGTCCCTTGGCCATACCACTCTCCGTTATAAAATCATCAGCTTTCGGTCCGGAGTGTAACCTGAGAATCGAAAGCCAATTTCACATCATCGTATTCAGTTAAAAGGTTGCGGGCCGGTGATGATCCAGCCCGCAACAAACGTTTATCGAAAGATTATTAAAACCTATAACACCCATAATCAGGGGTTCTGTTTGTCACAGGGTTTTGTTTAGGCAATAATCTTGGTTACGACGCCGGAACCAACGGTTCTGCCGCCTTCACGGATAGCAAAACGGAGTCCTTCTTCCATCGCGATGGGGCTGATAATTTCAACTTCCATGGCGATGTTGTCGCCGGGCATACACATTTCCGCTTCCTTGCCGTCACGGCTCTTGATGGAGACGATCTGGCCCGTAACGTCCGTCGTTCGGAAATAGAACTGAGGACGATATTTCGGGAAGAAGGGGGTGTGCCGGCCACCTTCCTCTTTCGTCAAGACGTACACTTCCGCCATAAACTTGGTGTGCGGGGTAATAGAACCCGGCTTGGCCAGAACCATACCTCGTTCGAGGTCATCACGTTCCACACCACGCAGGAGGCAACCGACGTTGTCACCAGCCTGGCCTTCATCGAGAGTCTTCTGGAACATTTCCACGCCGGTCACAACGACCTTGCGGATTTCGGCCTTCAAACCGATCAACGACACTTCGTCGCCAACTTTGACAACACCGCGTTCAATACGGCCGGTACCGACAGTACCACGACCCTTGATGCTGAACACGTCTTCAATCGGCATCAGGAAGGGTTTATCGACATCGCGTGTCGGCTCGGGGATGAAGCTGTCGCAAGCGTCCAGGAGTTCCTGAATTTTCTTGGAAGCTTCTGGTTCGCCCTGGAGAGCTCCCAGCGCCGAACCTTTGATAATCGGCGTTTCATCGCCGGGGTACTCGTATTTGTTGAGGAGTTCGCGGATTTCCATTTCAACCAGTTCGAGCAGCTCAGGATCGTCAACCAAATCAACCTTGTTCAGGAAGACGACGATGGCAGGCACGTTCACCTGACGCGCCAGAAGAATATGTTCGCGAGTCTCAGGCATCGGGCCGTCTGCCGCGGATACCACCAGCATCGCACCGTCCATCTGAGCGGCGCCGGTGCTCATATTTTTAACATAATCTGCGTGTCCCGGGCAATCGACGTGTGCATAGTGCCGTTTATCGGACTGATATTCAACGTGCGAGGTTGCGATGGTCAGAATTTTCGTCGGGTCGCGGCGGCCGTCTTTTTCCGACGCCTTTGCGACTTCGTCATAGGCCTTAAACTCGGCCAATCCCTTGCCGGACAGGTACTTGGTGATTGCCGCCGTCAACGTTGTCTTACCGTGATCGACGTGGCCGATGGTACCAATGTTTACGTGTGGCTTGGTACGTTCAAATTTGCCTTTAGCCATGGAGCAATGCCTCCTCTAATTTACATAAATGACTACTATCTACATCTATTACAATATAAAGTCCCAAGCACGTTGTTTGAGACAGCTTAAGACCCAAAATACGCAAGCTGCTGATGGGAGTTGAACCCATGACCTCGTCCTTACCAAGGACGCGCTCTACCTACTGAGCTACAGCAGCCTCTAGCATTTCAAAAAGCGCAAAACGCTCTCCGAAACGCGGGCAGACTATTAAGAATAGCATCCCGCTGCACAAAGTCAATAGGTTTTCCACTAATTTTTTGACTTTTTCTATTGATTTGTCCCAGGCCTTTTTCAGACCTAAGATATTAGATTTTATCGGAAAAATCGGGAAAATAAAGATAAAAACCATCAATATATTTTTATTCAGAAAATCCGGTATCTCGGCCGATTCGTATCCGGAATAGACATACAGGCCATCGACCCACGTTTTTGGGCAATGATCCTTCCATCGTGGATGCCGGCATTGCTTACGCCGCAGAAAATCTTATTGAAGGTTTGAGCCGCTGGTTTCAAATGTCGATATTGACGTCAACTGACGTTTTTTATACTTGATTTCATAAATTCGCCAATAACGTTCTTCGTACCATTTTAACGTTTTCGGCATAAGTTATGGTACCAGTTCCAGTCATTCCGACAGTCAATTTAGTAGCTCGCTGCAGGTCAAGACAGATATCTGGCAGGCCAATCTCTTCGGCCCGTTCCTACTCCACCCCTTAAAAATCGCAGTATTTTGAGCACTTTTCTGTAGATACACGCTTGATTATGCCTTAAAATACGGATTAAAATTTCGGCATCGGGAATTTCCCCTCGCCCGATCGCCGAATGTTACAAGCGAGGGATCTGTATTTTTTTGTGAAAGGAATCACATGGCCGCAAAACTTCCGACCAAAAGCGAAATTCTTGCCGGTATTGCCGAAACGACCAAGCTGTCCCGCAAACAGGTAGCATCCGTTTTGGACGCCCTGTCGGATCTCATCAAGAAGAATGTCGGCAAGAAGGGGCCAGGCATGTTTGTCGTGCCCGGACTGCTGAAGATCATGGTCATTCAGAAGCCCGCCACCAAGGCTCGCAAGGGAATCAATCCCTTCACAAAAGAAGAGGTAATTTTCAAAGCCAAACCTGCCCGCCGGGTTATCAAGGTGCGTCCACTGAAGGCCCTTAAGGACATGGCGAAGTAATTTATCTTACGATTCCAAAGATGAAAGATGGAAGGTATCTTGTTACAAAGGCGCCTTCCATCTTTTTCTTTTTACTTACCACAATTCGAAATCAGCGATTTTCTTACATTGGCCGACAGCGTGGAAAACGGAGGGAGAGGGATTCGAACCCCCGGTGGGTTTCCCCAC
>CAYMXC010000085.1:0-9194 GCA_964394135.1 uncultured Phycisphaerae bacterium | reverse complement strand
TGATCGGGCAGGACCATCATTCGCCACTGGTCGAAAGTCTTGAGCTTTTCGAGTACAGGAGCGACGATCTGGCGGTCAATCTGCTGAAGGGCGTAGATTTTATTTTTATAGTCGCCGACATGGCCCGATTCGTCGGGGCCTTCCACGTGAACCACGACGATATCCACATCATCCAGGGCTTTGCAGGCGGCGTCGGCCTTGCCGTGATAATTGGTGTCAACCCAGCCGGTAGCGTTTTCCACTTCGAGCACTTTCCATCCGATGAGTTTGGCCAGGCCGCGAACCAGATCGACCGCGGTGATCGCCGCACCTCGCATGCCATAGAGTTTGCTGAATCGGTCCATCATGGGCTTTTGACCCTGTCCCCAGAGCCAGATGCTCGTCGCGGCGTTTTCACCCAGGTCGCGCCGAACCTGATTGACCTCGTGTGTCGGAAGAAATTCCTGGGATTTGGCCATCAACTCGCGGACAAAATCGCTTCCTTTGCCCCTTGGCATGTGCGATTCGACTTCCTGGTCGGCGATGCTGTGCGGTGGAGTGGTCTGGAGATTTTTAAACCGATCTGCGGGGCCGGTGACCATCAGATGCCGATACGAAACACCGGGATAAAACTGAACACCCATGGAGCTGAGTTGCTGGTTGCACGCGTCGATCAGCTTGTGGGCTTCCTGTGTGCCGATATGTCCGGCGGAAAAGTCCACCATAACGCCGTCGATAATGGTGACGAAATTACACCGAAAGACAATCTGATCCCTGGTCAATTTCAGGCCTTTGGCAGCTGCCTCGATGGGAGCCCGGCCGGTGTAATATTTTTTCGGGTCGTAACCCAGCACAGACATGATCGCGACATCCGAGCCCGGCGGATAACCTTCCGGTACCGTCCGGACGATGCCGATGCGTCCCTCGCGGACCAGACCGTTGATGTTGGCTAGATTGGCAGCCTCAAGCACGGTCTGGCCGCCAAGATCCTCGATTGGGCGATCCGCTGCGCCGTCTGTAATGATGATTGCGTATTTCATTGCCACTCCGGATGCTCATCGACTACTCGAATACATATCGGCGCCTGGGCCGAAACGTCGAGATTAGCGATCTCTCGGTTTGCCGCCTGAACGTTGCCTTCACGGGCGCGATGAGTCAGGACAACCACCGGAACGATTGGTTCGCCATTGGTATCAAACTTGGCCCCTTCGTGCTGAATCAGGGCCGAAATGCTCATGTTGTATCGACCGAAAATTTCCGTCAGCTTCGCCAGTACTCCGGGACGATCCACCACCATCAGCCGCAGATAGTAACGGGATAAAATATCCTCCATCGGCTTGATCGTCGCGGGAGCTGTCAGATCGGGCAGCACGGACAATTCCTTGAAGGTCTGCGGAGCATTGCCGAGAATGATATCGATCACGTCAGCGACTACTGCCGAGGCGGTCGGCATGCGCCCTGCACCTCTGCCGTAAAACATCGTATGTCCTACCGCATTGCCGTAAACACTGACGGCGTTGAAAGGACCAGCGACGAGAGATAATGGATCGTTCTTGCTGATAAAGGCCGGGTGAACCCGAACGGAAATTCCGTCGGCTTCCTTGATCCCGATTGCCAGCAGTTTGATGACATAGCCCAGTTCGTGGCCGTAATGAATATCTTCAATGCTGATCCCGTCGATTCCTTCGCAACTGATGGCTTCGAACGGCACCGCCTGCCCAAAAGCCAGCGAGCTCAGGATGGTCAATTTGTGGGCCGTATCAGTCCCGTTGACGTCCAGAGCGGGATTGGCTTCAGCGAAGCCCGCTTTCTGTGCTTCCTTCAGCGCGGTGGCGTAATCCTTCCCGTCTCGCGACATGGCCGTCAAAATATAATTACAGGTGCCGTTGACGATGCCGTAGATCGCCTTGATGTCGTTGGCGATCAGGCCCCGACGGATCGATTCGATAAGTGGAATACCTCCGCCGCAACTGGCTTCGAACGCGATACACCGGTCGTGTTTGCGCGCCAGACCGAAAAGTTCCTTGCCGTAATGGGCCAGCAGGGCTTTATTGGCCGTCACAACGTGCTTGCCGGAAGCAATCAATTTTTGAACGACCTCTTTGGCTATCGTGGTTCCCCCGATCAGCTCGATAGCGATCTTGACCGATGAATCATTCAGCAGATTGTCCAAATTGTTGCTCATGACACCTGCCGGCAGCGGCACGTCGAATGGCCGGTCCATGTCTTTTTCAATCACGTGTTTCAAATAGACTTTCGCGCCCAACTTGCGGGAAATCTGCTCGCTATTCATGGCCAATACCGCCGCCACGCCCTGACCGACGGTGCCGTAACCAATCAAACCAATCGGAATTTCCTTCACAGCCGTCACCTCGTTACTTCGCAATCATCAATATAAAACATAATAAAGTAAAAACCTGTTCATTGAATAACAGGGTATAAGTCTAATAGGTTCTGTTCGGCACTGCAAGTACCAATACGAACGGCGAAAAGGGCGTAATTTTTATACCGTCAAAACCTCCATGGACTTCGCTGATAAACCAAAGATGGTTCGTTCATAAAGTTTACTGGCTGCCAATCGGTCCGGCATGGGCGGCAGCGACTTCGACGAACGCCATGCGGAGTTGATGGAGAGTCTGATCCAGAACCTCCTTTTCTTCCTGGCTCAGATTGCCTTTGGTTTTTTCCTCAATGATCCCCAGCAGGTCGATATTGAATTTGGCAAGATCGAGGTTGATCATGCGGCCCATGCTCGGGTGCTCCATTAATCCCAGCGCCAGCAGGGTCTGCGTGGCGAAGGTGCTGATCAATGCTTCAAAACTCGCCGACGGCAACTGGCCGCGACCAGTGACTTCAGGCCGGCTGGGCTGCTTTTCCTGCGCCTCTGCCTTTTCCTTTTCCGCCAGACGTTTCTTTTCTTCCTGGGCCTGACGCTTCCAGTCGTTGTCGATGATTAATTTCGGATCTTCATCTTTTGCCATTCTGCAATCTCCTATACAGACTTTGCCTGCGACTGTTTGCCTGATACAATTTTATGCTATGGACGAATTAAAAGAAACTCTTTTAAAGAAGAAGATTGCCGAATTGCCAAGGACGCCTGGAGTCTATCTCTTCAAGGACGCCCAGGGCCGCGTTCTCTACGTTGGCAAATCCATCGACTTGCGTTCCCGCGTGACCAGCTACTTCCAGGCCTCAACCGATCTGATCAATACCCGCGGTCCCCGAATCGTGGAAATGGTCAAACAGGTCCATACAATAGATTATATTGAATGTGAAAACGAGGTAGAAGCTCTGCTGGATGAAAATCGCCTCATCAAGGACATCCAGCCGCCATACAATGAAAGACAAACCGACGACAAGTCCTTCCCATATCTTGAAATCACGGTCCAGGATGAATTTCCCACCGTCCGGATCACACGCGAACCGAATCCGAAGTCCAAACTCTTCGGCCCCTTCATCAGCTCCAGCGGCTTGTACGCCGCCTTCCAGCAACTGCAGAGGATATTCAAATTCTGTACCTGTACGCAGAAACTTCAGGCCGATGAGGCGACCCGAAAACGAAATCGTCCATGCCTGCTGCATTCGATCGGCCTGTGTTCCGGCGCCTGCGGCGCGCTGATCTCCAAAGAGGCATACCGGCAAGACATCAAGCGCCTGATCAAATTCCTGACCGGCAAACGCTCGAACCTCCTGAAACAGATGCGAAAAGAAATGGCTCAGGCGGGCAGGGAAATGCGTTTCGAACAGGCTGCCAAGCTTCGCGACCAGATCAGGGCCCTCGAATCGCTGTCGTTGGCCGGCAAACCCGATGTACACCTCCAGCCGGAAGTCTTCTTTGAGGACCCCCGTGCCGGCCTGGAAAAATTGGCCAAAGTGCTGAAGATGGATCAGCCGCCACGTATTATTGAAGGCTTCGATATCGCCAACCTCCAGGGCCAGGAGGCCTGCGGCTCGCTCGTCCAGTTCATCGACGGCATCGCCTTCAAAGGTGGATACAAACGCTTTAAAATCAAATACGCTTCCAATCACAGCGACGATTACGATATGATGCGCGAAGTCATCGCCAGGCGATACCGCCATGTGATTGCCGGTGAAGAACTGATGCCCGAGCTGATACTCATCGACGGCGGTCTTGGCCAGCTTAACGCCGCACACGAAGCATTCCAATCGCTGGAAATCGTTGCGCCAAAAATCATTTCACTCGCCAAAAAAGAAGAGCAAATCTATACCGGCAATCCGGATGTCGATCCAATCAAACTGCCCCGCAATGACCCGGCACTCAAACTCCTCCAGCGGATTCGCGACGAAGCCCACCGCTTCGCCCAATATTATCATCACATCCTACGACGGAAAAAAACCATGGAGGAATAATCGCAAGCCGGCTGATTCCGTTTTTAGAAAGGATTCTTACGGCGGTCAGTTTGTTCGTCCCACTTCCACCTTGCTCGAAGCCGTGGGTTTGAAAGAAGAATCTGCTCGTCCTTTATTCACAGCGATTTCTAAAAATCCTGCCGAACCGATATACGCCAGCGGCTGTTGCTCCGCTACCTCGCAAAATGTCTGACGAATCGGACCCAGAGCGGTATTGTCCAGATGAACCGTCATCGCCAGTCCCTTGCCAGCCAGCAGCCGAATCTGTTCCGCCGGAATATTGGTTATCAAATTCCCGAATCGATCTACGTGGATGATTCTGCCTTCCAGGATGCCCTTGTCACTTACCTGCGGAACGGGAATATCCAGCAGGCGAATTACATCCGTTCTCGGTCCGACCTGGTCCGGATCGAGTCCCTTAGCCAGATGCGCCGCCACAGGAGCAAAAATGTCCCGTCCCTGAAACGTCGGCCAAACAGGTTGGCAGAACAGGGCGCTGTTTGTAACAATATTCACCTGCTCCGGGCGGTACACCTGATGAATGAACGTCACAATTCCATTGTCGGGAATGAGCAAAAATTGGTTTGCATATTTGGCCAGGAGGATCGGCCGGTCTGTTCCCACTCCAGGATCCACAATCGCCACGTGAATGGTCTTGGGGGGAAACGTCCGCCAGATCTCCCGTAAAACCAGTGCACCGGCCAAAACATCATGCGCCGGCACTTCGTGCGTAATGTCCACGATCGTCGTTTGCGGCGCAATCTGATACAGAATCCCTTTCACGCAGCCCACATAGTAATCGGACCAGCCGAAATCTGTCGTCAGTGTCACAATGGCCATTGGGAACTACCCCTTGAAACTCATCCTGCCTTACCGTATAAAGGAAACGCGTCAACCATCAGAGATCAGCGGAGAACCTTGCCGGCTGAGGGCTGATCGCTGACGGACGATTTTTTTCATATACGTGTACTTTACCTGAAGGAATACATTATGGCCAGAATGTTTATCAAGGATTTTCAGCCGGGAATGACGATCGAAAACGAAGTCTTTTTCCTGGCGGAAAAAGATTTGCGGAGTTCAACCAACGGCTCGCTCTATATCCATGCCGTTCTTTCTGACCGCACCAGTCAGGTTTCCTCCCGACTCTGGCAGGCTACGGAAGAACTCTATAAACTTCTGCCCCAGGACGGATTCGTCCGTGTCCGTGGCCGAACGGAAAATTATAAAGGCTCTATCCAATTTATCATCGAGGCCATCAAACCCATCGACGAGGGAGAAACGATCAACATTGACGATTTCCTGCCCTGTACAGAAAAAGACGTCGAGCAGATGTTCAAGCGCACGTTGGAAATCCTGCGCATGATCAAGGACAAAAATCTCTTGTACCTCATCAAGCAGTTCGTCGACGATGGCGACCTGATGGCCAAATTCAAAAAAGCCCCCGCCGCTGTCAATATGCACCACGCCTATCTTGGCGGCCTGCTGGAACACACCCTCAACATTCTCGAACTGGTCCTCGTTGTCTCTCCCCGCTATCCGCAGGTCAATCTGGACCTCATGCTGGCAGGCGCGTTTCTCCACGATATCGGTAAAACGCAGGAACTTGCCTGGGATACCAGCCTGAAGTACACCGATTCCGGTCAATTGATCGGCCATATTGTAATGGGGGCCATGATGGTCCAGCAAAAAGCCGCCGCGGCACAGCGCGACCTCGGTCAGCCGATGCCGGCCAGGCTGCTCCAGATTCTCGAGCATATGATCGTCTCTCATCACGGCGATTACGAATTCGGCTCGCCCAAACTGCCCATGACCGCCGAAGCTATGGTTCTGCATGAAATCGACAACCTCGACGCAAAACTCGACATGATCAAGCGCCAGTTCGACGACGCCGAACCGAATTCCGAATGGACCAAATACGTCAGATCTCTGGAGCGAAAGTTCTTCAAGACCTTGCCGAACGAATGAATCCCGGTAAAATAATCACCGGCCAAGCGAATCCGGTGAAACAGGGAGAATTAAATTCGGAGTAAGCCAATGCAATATTCCGGCAGATATTCAATCTTCGATCCAAACGCCATTCGAACTTATCCCGTTGCCAGGCGCACCAATAAGGTCAAACTCGAATACCTCGCGGATCCCCGCCGCCTGATGACTCAATTCTACGATGTGGGCTCACAGGAATCCGCAATTCGCGAACTGGCTGAACAAATAATGACAGCCGTCAGGACAAACAAACCGGTCATCTGGTTCACAGGCGCCCATCTGATTAAAAATGGTCTCGGAACTCTGCTGGCGGACCTCGTTCGGCGAAAAGTGTTAAGTCTTGTCGCTACAAACGGAGCCGGCGTGATCCACGACTTCGAGCTGGCCCTGATCGGCCAGACCAGCGAATACGTCCCAAATGCACTGCCCGAAGGTCAATTCGGCATGGCTGCGGAATTGGGCTATATCAACGCCGCCCTGGCAGAAGGCTACGATCACCAGCTTGGTTTCGGAGAATCTATAGGCCGATTTTTGTGCGATTCCGAATTTTGCTGCGCCGTCCAGCGACGGCTGAATCTTGACCATCCGATCGAATTCAAACATCCAGACGTCTCCGTCATTGCCGCCTGTTATGAGTGTCGAATCCCGCTCACCGTCCACGTGGGCATCGGCACAGACGTGATCGATCAGCACCCGAACTTCGACGGCGCCGCAAAAGGTGCCTGCTCGGGCCGGGATTTTCTGATCTACACCGATCAGGTTGCACGACTGACCAATGGTGGGATAGTCTTGAATATCGGTTCCGCCGTCACAGGTCCGGAAGTTCTGTTAAAAGCGGTTTCCATGGCAGGCAATATCGGCAAAGCCGCTCACGGCATCCTCACCGCCGATTTCGATCTCAAGCCCTACGTCCATGAAGCGATGACCGACGAGTCCAACTGTAGCTATTACTTCCGGCATCACAAAAGTGTTGTTACCCGTATTCCAGAGGCCTTCGGGGGAAAGGGCTTATACGTCCAGGGCGATCAACGGCTTACAATTCCGAGGTTATATCAGGAAATTATTCGTAATCTCGAACGATAGTAGGCAGGGTGCGTCCTTACGTACCATCTTTTCTATTCATCCGTCTGCAGTGTCAGGCAATTGCTGCTGCCCGTAAGGTTCCGCGCGATCAGTTCCACCGTATTCCGCAGCGCAGGGTCTTCCATCAGCATCTTGTTTACGGTTTTGGTCGCATGCAGAACGGTGCTGTGATCGCGCCCACCAAAATACCCGCCGATTTCCTCCAGACTCCACCGCGTCAGCTGCCGGGCCAAAAACATGCATACCTGCCGTGGCAGTGCCAGCGTCTTATTTCGCCGCTTGGATTGCAGTTCCGTCACCTTGACGTTGAAATGACCGGTCACCGCTTCCACTATCTGGTCCAGCGACATTTCATGACGCACCAGCAGATGATTGGGCACCACCTGGCGGGCCAGTTCCATGGTAATCTGACCGTCACCGAGCATCGCCAAGCCCTGTAGCTTCGTAATCGCGCCTTCCAGCTCACGAGTGTTCGAATCGATCGATCGGGCTAGATAGGTCACCACTTCCTCCGGAATCGCCATCCCTTTCAACTTGGACTTTTTGTTGATGATGGCCATGCGCGTCTCCAGACAGGGCCGATCGATACCCGCAACCAGACCCCAGCTGAAACGACTGATCAACCGCTCCGTGAGCGTTTCGATCTCGCTGGGTGGCCGGTCCGACGACAGGATAATTTGTTTCTGGGCATGGTACAAACTGTTGAAAGTATGAAAAAATTCCTCCTGGCTGGAATCCTTGTTGGCCAGGAACTGCACGTCGTCAATCACCAGCATATCCACATCGCGGAACCGATGCCGAAAATCGTGAACGTTACCGTTTTCCACCGATTCGATAAACGAATTGATGAATGTCTCGCACGAAATATACTGGATGCGGGCTTCAGGACGGTTTTTGATCACCTCGTTGCAGATCGCCTGGAGCAGATGCGTCTTGCCGAGTCCAACCGATCCGTGAATAAACAGCGGATTATATCGCTTTCCCGGCTCGCGCGCGACTGCTATACTGGCGGCGTGGGCTAGCTTGTTGCAAGGGCCCGCGACGAACGACTCAAAAACAAATTCCTCATTGAGCATCAATTGTTCATCATAAGACGCCGTAGAAACAGCTTGCGGACTCGCATCGCCTTCTGCCTTCACGAAATCCACCCCGACCAGCCGCCCCGTAATCGTCTGGGCCGTCTGAACGAATGCGTTCGCACAGTGATTCTGCAAGTAATGATGCTGCGAGGCAATAGGAGTTGACAGGACCATGTGGCCACGGTCAAACTCCATAATCTGAAGCTCGTCAAACCAGTTACGAACCAGCTCGCTGTAATGCAGACGCAAATGGGCCAGCATCTGCTGCCAAAGTTCGGTTAAGTTGGGTTCTTTATTTTTATCCGTATGTGTCATAAACGGTGAAAACACTTTCCTGTCAACAGTGTTGCGAGAGTTTCCTTTGCTGATAGACCGGCCATAGTCCGTCGCCAGTGAACCATACTACTATGTTCTAACGGATGGTGTCAAGTAGCTGGGTGAAGAAGTTCCAATCGCTCTCTTTTAACGATTTGATCGCTAAAGTGCGTTCTGCCGCAATTAAGAGACCTTGCAACCAAAGCCAAACATAGATTATGGACCCAGAAGCCGGGCGGCCGTTTTAAGCAATTTTAACGCATCGACAGGCTTTTCCAGATAATCCTCGATCGGCAGATATTCGATCCTTCGTGGGCCCGTAAACACAAAATCTTTCGCCTGACCGGGCCGAGTTACAACAACGATTGGAATATGCGATAAAAT
>CAYMXC010000084.1:0-9357 GCA_964394135.1 uncultured Phycisphaerae bacterium | reverse complement strand
AAGTATGGCCTGGGCCCAGGCGATTTGTCCAAGGTTAAACTCCTCGGCGCCGATCTGGAAAAATTCAAAGTCTCCGATTTCCAATTTCCAAAAACGATCCCCATCGGTTTTTCGTTGCCCCGCGTAGCCAAAAGCATTCTCAAACAAGCCTGGATACTCGGAAAAGAAAAAGTTCATTCGATTTTTAAAGATGAGCATAACCCATGACAACTTTTGAAAAAGACTGCCGCCTGGTTCGGCAGGGCATCGTAAATAATGCACCCAACATGTTCCGGGAGCCGGAAGGCTCACTCACCGAACCGTATCTCGATCCCGGCGGTCCTTACTCAAAAAATCTCTGGGACTGGGACTCCTACTGGGCCACAGTCGCCCTGTTTCGTCTGACGCGCGATCCGAACATGGATAAAAAAATCGCAGCCGATTTTTCGGCCGTTCAGATCACGTACCGACCGCGAAAGGCTTCGGTGGCAGGGCCAAGTTTGTAGACGCAGTTGTCGGCTTCGTTCCAGAACAAATTGAGCGGCCCGCCTGGAAGCTGGGCGCTGATTGCCCGGTCCGTTCGATCTTCGAGCACACCCGCCACGCAGACCGCCGATGCTCCAGTGCCGCAGGCCAGCGTAATGCCCGAACCACGCTCCCATGTAATCATCTTCACGTGACTGCGATCTTTAACCTCTGCGAAATGAACGTTGATCCGCTGCGGAAACGCCTCGTGACGCTCGATCGCCGGGCCAAGCACGTTCAGATCAATCCGATCCACGTCGTCACAGAAAAATACCGCATGCGGATTGCCCATCGACACGCAGGTGACTTTGAAATGCTGCCCCGCTGACGAAAAATCCCTCGCCACAACTCGATCGCCGGTCCATATCGTCGGAATTTTCTCGGCTTCGAGGATCGGCTGGTCCATGTTTACGCAGACCTGCTCGACAATCCTGCTCTGTGAAATAATCAGGGCAACTGTGAGTACTCCCCGCCCCGTTTCGATCCGGACGCTGCGGGCAGTCAAATTTTTTCCGTTCGTAAATTTGTCAAGCACAGCCTTCATCTGTGCAGATGGATCGAAAAGTTGATCCGCACTGATTAATCCCCGTTCATAGGCAAACTTGGCCGCACAACGCAATCCGTTACCGCACATCTGCGCTTCAGACCCATCGGCATTGAAAATTCTCATCCGTACCGGCGCCAGCTTTGAAGGTCCAACGAGAATCAGACCATCGCCGCCAATACCGAAATGACGATCGGAGACCGCACGGGCAAGGGCCGGCAAATCTTCCGGCAGGGATTCATGAATAGTGTCTACAAAAACATAATCGTTGCCGATACCATGCATTTTGGAAAATTCAAATGACATATCCTGTCCTATCCATTTTGATTGCTGATAGTTGCGGGAAGCACTAAAACGATGCGGAAACCGTTAGTGGCTGGACTCGTCTTCGTCTTCATCCAGATCCAGGAAGAACGATTCGCCGAGTATTTGTTCAGCCTCATCTTCCACGCTCTTGGCCGCCGGTTTTTTCACGGCCGGCGCCATAGGCTTTTGCGCTACAGCCGGTTTTTTCACAGCAGGAGCTGTCGACCTGGCTGCCGGCTTTTCTTCTTTCTCTTCTTCAATCGGACCGGGACGGAGTTTCGATTCGTCGATCTTGCCGGGCTGACCGTCGATCTGAACCAGGAATTTGACTTCGTCCGACAGCGAAATGATATCGCCCGGCTTGAGCTGAGCCTGGACGACCTTCTTACCATTGACGAAGGTACCGTTGGCACTTTTCATATCCTTGACGAAGAGTCGATCTTCGTTCATTTGAATCTGACAATGCTGCCTGGAAATTTTTCCCAGGGGGATTTGCAAATCACAATCCGGCTGCCGACCCAGCGTGGTTGTGGGGGCGGCTACGGGAAATGCCTTTTGTACACCTTTCGGTGAAATGGATATCAATTTTACGTCCATAGTACTTTCCTCTGGCCCTCGACCGAAATCAAGGTCATAACTCCGCTTATCCTAAATCATTTATGCATTTGCGTCAAGCCATTATTAACGTCTATTATTTCAAATAATATCTTCCGAACTAAAAACGTTCCACTGGAAAAATTGCAATCGAATCGGCGAGAAGACGGCGCCCAATGATTTTTGATGGGATATTAGACATTTGATGGGGTTTTAACTTATAATGATGACATGTCTTAGAGGAGGTCGGCATATGGCGGAAAGTGCGGCGTCAAGTTTATATTCGAAATCAGCGGTAGTAATTTTGTGCGGTGGTAAGGGCACTCGAATGGGCTCGGACAACCGGCACAAGGTTTGTTTTCCGATAGACGGGATTCCGGCGATTGTAAGAACCGTTAAGACCTTTGAAGAACATGGTTTACGACGGGTGGTTATTGTGGTAGGCGCCCTGGCGGGAGACGTAGTAACAACGGTGGGTCAGGAATTTCCACAGACACTGTTTGTTTATCAGTCACAACAACTAGGCACAGGTCATGCGGCGCAAATCGGGGTTAACGCCCTTCGCGGCATAGGGTTTGATGGTCCGATCATGATCACCATGGGCGACAAGATGATTGAGCCGGCGATTCTGGATCATCTGGCGGAAAAGTTTTTGCGTCAGCGTGCGGACATGCTTTTCATCAGCGGGCCGAAGAAGCAGAATCCCGGTGCGGGTAGAATTGTTGTGGACAAGGCAGGAAAAATCCTCGGCAACGTTGAGGAACGTGATATCCAACTGGCTCGGGTGTATGGCGCTTTGTTGAAGCTGGTTAAAACCGGTCCGGGTGGGAAGATAGGCTATAAGCAGGTCCTCAAACTAGGTTCGAAATTTATCGCCAATGAAAAGAAACTGGTGAAGGCGTTGGGGCCGATGGCTCAGCAGCTTGAGGGGGCGGGCGAGGTGACGAAGCAGCAGTTGCTGAAGCTTTTGCCGACGGAGGCCGGTTTCATCCGCCTGGCCGGTAAGTTGCTGACGGCGGACGAGGTGGAGAAGATGTCCCGGACGGCGAACCTTTCGGTTTATCTGGCTAACAGCTCATTTTGGTATCAGATTTTGCCGACGCTGCAGAACAACAACGCCCAGGGGGAATATTATCTGTCGGACATAGTTACGCTGGGCGGGGCGGGAAGCGATTCGGGATGGAAGATGCAGCAATACGAGCTGACGGACCCGACGCAGTTGATGGCGTTCAATTCGCCGGACGAACTGCTATTGATCGAGGACACTTATCGGCGTAAAGCCATGCAGAAGGCCAAGGTCTCTACGGAGGAAACTCTTTCGTCTGCCATTGGCACGCTGTCGCCGAAGGAATACCGTAAAGCGGGCAAGTGGCTGGAATTGTTTGAAAGCTGGCCGGCAAAACTGTCACAGCGTTTTACGGAGATTTACGGTCCGGACAAAAGTTTGCAGCAGGAACGGCAAAAAATATTTATCAGTGCTTTGAAATTGTTCATCAAGCGGTATGGGGCGGATCGGTCGGCGGTGATCGTTCGTGCACCGGGCCGGATCAATCTGCTGGGCCGGCACGTGGACCATCGGGGCGGAGCGGTGAACGTAATGGCGATAGACCGGGACGTGGTTTTCGTGGCGTCACCGCGCAACGACGACGTGGTTCGCATGTGCAATGTGAATATGCACAATCATCCGGACCGTGAATTCAGCATCGGGCAGCTTCTGGGAGAAATCAACTGGCAGGACTGGCTGAGCTTTGTCAACAGCGAATACGTTCGGCGGATTGTCGCGCAGACGCGGGGCGACTGGAGCAATTACGTCAAGGCAGCTCTTTTGCGTTTGCAGCAGAAGTTTCAGCAGGTTCGGATTCTTGGATTTGACGCGGCGGTAGCGGGTGATATTCCGCAGGCTGCGGGTTTGTCGAGCAGTTCGGCGATGGTGGTGGCATCGGCGGAAGTGTCGCGGGTTTTCAACGGGTTGAACGTCAGTTCCAGCGAGCTGGTGGATTTGTGTGGTGAGGGGGAATGGTTTGTGGGTTCGCGCGGCGGCAGTGCGGATCACGCGGCGATTCGAATGGGCAAGCGGGGCCAGATCGCACACGTGAAGTTCTTCCCGTTTGAAATATCGAGCATCTACAATTTTCCGGAGGCATGCCGGCTGGTGATCGCCAACAGCGGGATCGATGCGCACAAGAGCTCGACTGCAAAGGACAAATTCAACCAGCGTGTAGCCAGTTACGAATTCGGTTTCATGCTGCTTCGGGACCGGCACAAACAATACGAACATCTGCTGGAACACCTGCGGGACTTCAACCCGCGGAAGCTCAATTGCACGATCAGTCAGATTTACCGGCTTTTGCTGCTGATTCCGCAGGAGCTTCCGACGGCGACGATTCGGGAACTTCTGTCGGGTCAATATCGGCAGAAGGTGGAACGAATTTTGTCGTCGCATCATAATCCGGACAGGTACGAACTGCGGAATGTTCTGTTATATGGAATCGCAGAATGTGAACGAAGTTTGCTGGCGCCGCAATTGCTTTCCGAAAATCGAGTCGAGACGTTCGGCAAGCTCATGCTGGTCAGCCACGACGGTGACCGCGTGACACGTCATGAACGAAACGGGAAAAGCGGCTGGCGGGTTCGGGATTACGTGTATGACGTGAGCGACGCGGCGATGGATGCGCGGTGCCAGGATTTGGCCAGTGAAGAGCCGGAGCGGGTGCTGCGATCGCAGTTGTACATGCAGGCTGGGGGTTATGGATGTTCCATGAAGCAGATCGACAAGATGGTCGATATCGTCAGGGACGTTCCCGGCTGCTATGGTGCGCAGCTTGGCGGAGCGGGGTTGGGCGGGTGCATCATGATCCTGGTCAAGGCAGATGCCAGTGAGGCGGTGGTGGACGCATTGTCGCAGGAGTATTACGCTCCGGCGAAGATGGAGCCGATGGTGCACATCTGCCAGCCTGTGGAAGGGTCGGGCATGCTGGCGGTCTAGCGTGTAAGTCAATAGAGGATGAGAAGCAGACTGGAGAATCACGATGGCAGGCGAACTGACTTTAAGCGAGGATCAGAAAAAAACGCTGCTGGCGACGGCGCGTCAGGTCATTGAAGCGAGGGTGACAGGTAAGAGCGTATCGATCAGCGAGCCTGCCGATGCGGTGCTGCGTGAGGTTTGCGGGTGTTTTGTGACGCTGCAAGTTAGGGGTCAGCTGCGGGGGTGCATCGGGACCTTTCAGGCAACGGAGCCGTTGTATGTGACGGTCCGGGAGATGGCGGAGGCATCGCTGCAGGACCCGCGATTTGTTAATCAACCGTTGCGGGCGAGGGAATTGCATGAGTTGGAGATTGAAATTTCCGTACTTTCACCGCTGGTACGGACGAACGATCCGCTGTCGCTGGAGCTGGGCAAGCATGGGATCTATATCCGTCGGGGTTTTGCCAGCGGGTGTTTTTTGCCGCAGGTGGCAACGGAAACGGGATGGACGAAGGAAGACTTTTTAGGATATTGCTGCTCGCACAAGGCAGGGCTTCCGGCGGATGCGTGGAAAGACCCGAAGACGGAGGTGTACTTGTTCACAGCGGAGGTTTTCGGGGAAGGGGAAACGCAAAAATAATCGATGGCTGATGTCGGTTGTTTTGCGGAGCCTAATTTCAGATATTGAATTTTTTGCTGCCGAGATGATAGTCCTGAATGGGTTTGACGGACCAGCCTTTTTTCTGCAGTGCACCGATAGCCAAGGCTACGGCACGGGCACCTGTGAGGGTGGTGACGATGGGGACTTCATGGGTAACGGCGGCGGCGCGGATTTTTCCTTCGTCGGTGGCTTTTCCTTTGCGTGTTGGGGTATTGATCAGCAGGGCAAGCTGGCCTGTATTGATCATGTCGATAATATTCGGGCGTTTGCCCTCGGAGATTTTCGGGATCAATTGAGCGGGAATGCCGGCTTTTTTCAAGATTTCCCAGGTGCCTGCGGTGCTGATGATATTGAAGCCCATGTCGGCCAGTTGTTTTGCCACAGGGACGATCAACTGCTTATCGAAATCTCGCACGGAGATAAAAACATTGCCTTCGACGGGCAGCGGAGTTGATGCAGCCATCTGACTTTTTGCGAAAGCGATGGGGAAGTTTTCGTCGATACCCATGACTTCACCGGTAGAACGCATTTCCGGTCCGAGGATGACATCGACGCCTGGGAATTTGATGAACGGGAAGACGGATTCCTTGACCGAGGTATGTTTTGGGTGTGGTGATTCGCGTATACCCATTTCTGCCAGGGTTTTTCCGAGCATGATTTTGGCGGCGACTTTGGCCCAGGGGATACCTGTGGCCTTGGAGACAAAGGGCACGGTGCGTGAGGCACGGGGGTTGACTTCCAGGACATAAATCTGATTATCTTTGATGGCGTACTGGACGTTCATCAGTCCACGAACCTGCAGCCGTTTGGCCAGTTTGACGGTATGTTCGCGGATTCGCTCTACCATTTCGTCTGACAGCGAATATGGAGGCAGGGCGCAGGCGGAGTCACCGCTGTGTATACCTGCCTCTTCGATGTGTTCCATGATACCAGCGACAACGACATCTTTACCGTCGGCGACTGCATCGGCATCGACTTCCGTTGCCACCTCGAGAAATTTATCGATCAGGACAGGATTGTCCTTCAAAGGCCTTTCGGAATATTCTTCCGCTTCGCGAATAAAGTTGGCCAGGGTTTTATCGTCGTAGACGATTTCCATACCACGTCCACCGAGGACAAATCCGGGGCGAACGAGAACGGGGTATCCGATTTTTTGGGCGACGGCGACGGCTTCTTTTGCATTGGTGGCGGTGCCGTTGGGCGGCTGAAGCATTCCGAGTTCGTTGAGCAGTTTCTGGAAGAGTTCGCGGTCTTCCGCCAGTTGGATAGAGGAGACACTGGTGCCGATTATGGGCACTCCGGCATCGGCCAGGCCGCGCGAGAGGTTCAGCGGAGTTTGCCCGCCGAACTGGACGATCACGCCGTGCGGATGAAGATTGTCGCAGATGTTCAAAACTTCTTCCAGGGTCAGGGGCTCGAAGAACAGCAGGTCGGATGTATCGTAGTCGGTACTGACGGTTTCGGGGTTGGAGTTGACCATGACGGCCTCTAGGCCTTCTTCGCGCACGGCGAAGGCAGCATGGACGCAGCAATAATCGAATTCGATGCCCTGCCCGATGCGATTGGGACCGCCGCCGAGAATGATGATTTTTGGTTTTTTTGTAACACGTACTTCGTTATCGACCCATCCATGCCGGCCGAACTGATCTTCCTTGCCGACAACGACAGCAGGTTTGCCGTAGGTAGAATAGTAGTAAGGAGTATAGGCTTCAAATTCTGCGGCGCAGGTATCGACGAGTTTGTAGACCGCTTCGATTCCCATTTTTTTACGATAGGTTCGGACCTGTTGTTCGATTGTATTCCAGAGATTGGCGAGTTGGACGTCGGAATAGCCCCACATTTTGGCCTGTCGCAGGACGTCGACCGGCACGTCTTCAAGATGGCTGAAACCGGCGAGGGTATTTTCGAATTCGACGAGTTGGCGGACATTTTCCAGGAACCACGGATCGATGCCGGTAAGCTTGTTGACCTGGTCGACAGACAAACCCATTTTGAACGCATAGCGGATATAGTAGAGTCGTCCCTGGCAGGGGACGGTCAGTTTTTCTTTCAGCCGGGCATCGGGAATTGGAAATTGTTTAGCGGCTTCTTCGCGTGTATCGGCGCTGTCGTCTGGTTTGGCCTGATAAGAGCCTGAAGCGCGTTTTAAAAGCAGGCGCTGGGCTCTGAGCCATTTGTCGTTGCGATCCAGGCCGAGCCCGAAGCGGCGAATTTCCATGGACTGAATGCCCTTTTGCAGGGCTTCCTTGAATGTCCGGCCGATGGACATGGCTTCGCCGACGGATTTCATCTGCGTGGTGAGCGTTTCGTCGGCCTCGGGGAATTTCTCGAAGGTCCAGCGGGGGATTTTAACTACGCAATAGTCGATGGTCGGCTCGAAACAGGCTGGGGTTTCCTTGGTGATATCGTTTCGAATCTCGTCGAGTGTATATCCGACGGCGAGCTTGGCGGCGATTTTTGCGATGGGAAAGCCGGTGGCCTTGGAAGCCAGGGCTGAGGACCGCGAGACTCGCGGGTTCATCTCGACGACGACCATTCGCCCGTTTTTGGGATTGATGGCGAACTGGATATTCGATCCGCCGGTTTCGACGCCAATTTCGCGGATGACGGCAATGGCGGCGTCGCGCATTCGCTGGTATTCCTTGTCGGTCAGGGTCTGGGCTGGCGCGACGGTGATCGAGTCGCCGGTGTGGACGCCCATGGGATCGAAATTTTCGATGGAGCAGACGATGACGACATTGTCTTTTTTATCCCGCATGACTTCCAGTTCGTATTCCTTCCAACCAATGACGGACTCCTCGATGAGGACTTCATTGATGCGGGAATATTCGATTCCGCGGGCGCAGATGGTTTCAAATTCTTCGGGGGTTCGGGCGATGCCACCGCCGTGGCCGCCGAGTGTGAAACTGGGACGGATCACGCAGGGCAGGCCGATTTCCTTGAGGATTTTTCGGGCATCTTCCATGGAATAGGCCAGGCCGCTTTTTGGCAGCTCGAGATTGATTTTTTCCATGGCTTCTTTGAAGAGTTTGCGGTCTTCCGCCTTGTGGATGGCGTGGCGGGTGGCGCCGATCATTTTTACATTATAGGTTTCGAGTGCGCCACGGTCTGCCACTTCGACGGCGGTATTGAGTCCGGTCTGGCCGCCCAGGGTAGGCAGGAGGGCGTCGATCGGTTTTCCGGTTTCCCGCTCCGCCTGGAGAACCTTGATAACGGCATCGGCGGTCACCGGTTCGATGTAGGTCCGATCGGCAAACTCGGGGTCCGTCATGATGGTGGCGGGATTGGAGTTGATCAGAACAATTTCGTAGCCTTCTTCACGTAGGGCCTTGCAAGCCTGGGTGCCGGAATAGTCAAATTCACAACCCTGACCTATGATGATAGGTCCGGATCCTATGATCAAAATTTTCCGTATATCTGTACGTTTTGGCATATGTCAATCAGCTTTCGGCATCAGCCTGGACGATCCTGCAGCCCGGTTCGGTAAATCGCTGAACGGGTGGACAAGTCGCGTCCTTTGTAAATTAGAGGGAAGTTAACACAACCTGCTTCGAAATTCAAGTCCCTCAGAGGAATTTTAACAGCTAAACTGCATGTATATTCAGAATTTTGACACAAGCGATATGATTTTCCAGTTTGATCAAGTTTGTTAATTAAGTATAATAAAAAGAAGCCCATACTGTGGGGGGTGAGGAAGTATGTTCAGGGGAGGCAGAATCATGGTTGCCAAAAATGTTTTTATCATCGATAAAGATGCGGAGTTTGTAAATTTCGCCGGCACCG
>CAYMXC010000083.1:0-9371 GCA_964394135.1 uncultured Phycisphaerae bacterium | reverse complement strand
GTCAGACGACGAGAGAATCGATATTAAACCCCGGGCAGAGAACATGCCTGCAACGTGAGCGAGTACGCCCGGCTGATTCTGAACGAGTACACCTAATATCCATTTTTTTTCCGTATCATTTTTTAAATCCAACATGGACAATTTCTCCTATGCAAATCTGATTTCGTTATTGAAGACTTTTTAAATATTTCAATTTGTCACCGTCATGCCAATCGACCGAGTTCCATTTCGTGGAGACTCTTGGACGGAGCGACCATGGGCCAGACGTTTTCTTCCGGCTCGACTTCGAAATCCATCAAAACGGGGCCCGGATATTTGAAGGCCTCGTTGATGACATCCTGAACCTGCGATTTATTTTTGACGCCGATGGCCTTGATGCCGAACCCTTCGGCGATCTTGAGGAAGTCCGGCAGATGCATATGAGTGTAGGAATATCGCTTGCCGTAGAACAGTTCCTGCCACTGACGAACCATGCCCTGAAATGTATTGCGGATCAGGGCGATCTTGATAGGAAGTTTGTTCTGAGCGATGGTCGCAAGTTCAACAAGTGTCATGGAAAAGCTGCCGTCGCCGTCGATATCGATCACCATCTTATCGGGCCGGCCGAGTTGTGCACCGATGGCGGCGGGTAAGCCAAACCCCATGGTTCCCAGACCGCCGGAAGTAATGAACTGGCGGGGCTGATTGAATTGGAAAAACTGGGCGGTCCACATCTGATGCTGACCGACGCCGGTGGTGACAAGTGCGTTGCCGTTTGCGAGTTGACCGAGAGACTCGATGACATACTGCGGCTTGATGTTGGATGATTCCTTGTCGTAATGCAGAGGATATTCCTGTTTCCACTTGTCGATCTGTGTGAGCCATTCGGAGCGGTTCTTCTGCTCAACAAGTTTGATCATTTCAGTGAGTATCTGCTTTGCATCACCGACAACCGGGATGTCGACACGGACGTTCTTGGAAATCGAAGCAGGATCGATATCGATATGTATGATTTTTGCGTTTGCAGCGAAGGTTTCAACCTTTCCTGTGACGCGATCGTCGAAGCGGGCACCGATCGCGATGAGCACGTCGCATTCCTGAACGGCGAAGTTGGCGTAGGGTGTACCGTGCATGCCGAGCATCTTAAGAGAAAGAGGATGGTTTTCATCGAAGGCGCCCAGCCCCATCAACGTCGTAGTCACTGGGATACTGCCCTTGATCGCCAGTTCACGAAGAAGTTCAGCAGCCTCGGCGATAATGACGCCACCGCCGACGTAAAGGACCGGCCGCTTTGCCTGGTTAATGGCATCGGCGGCAAGCTGGATTTGCCTCATATGACCCTTGAATCGGGGGCGATAACCAGGCAGATCCATTTCCACATTCAAGGGACCCACGATGGAATTCGTAGAGATATCTACGGGAATATCGATTAACACGGGGCCTGGCCGGCCGGTCCGCGCGATATGAAAGGCCTCTTTGACAATCCGGGCCAGGTCCTTGATATCGTGAACCAGGATATTGTGTTTGGTGATCGGCCGGGTAATGCCGGTCATGTCTGCTTCCTGGAAAGCGTCATTTCCGATCAGATTGGACCGTACCTGTCCCGTAATGGCAATAACGGGAGAACTGTCCATGTAAGCGGTAGCCAGGCCGGTGACCAGGTTGGTGGCTCCGGGGCCGGACGTAGCCAGTGTGACTCCGACCTTGCCTGTGGCGCGGGCGAAAGCATCGGCGGCATGACATCCACCCTGTTCATGACGCGTGAGGATGAACTTGATCGGTGAACGGTACAGGGCGTCGAAAATCGGTAGAACCGCGCCGCCGGTGTAACCGAACATGTATTCAGTTCCTTCATCCAGCAGTGCCTGATGAAGGATTTCTGCACCTTTCCAAGTCCGACCATCCTTCATTAAAGGTGAATCTGGTCGTTTACTTAATGTTTGTGAATCTGAATGATTGGAATTACTTTTTTTACCCATGGATTCTATCCTTTCAAAAAGCTCAGGGCTTATCACCTGTGAATAACCAAATTGATCTAGGATTGGAAGTACGGATGAACCCGTATATCCAAAAACATATTCGATCCCTTCCGAAAGCAGGCTGTGATAGAGAACCTCCGCCCCTTTCCAGGATCGATCAAGTAAATGAAATAGAAAATTAGTGAAATTACATGACGGGGGAGCTAGATTCGATGCGCAAGCAATCGTACCCATGGCTTTTATCCTTTCCAATAGGTGGCCAAGGTTATCATAGTTGCTCAGGTCGATCAGGACCATCCCGACCCAAACCTGTGCGGTCACCCGGTAGGGTGTATGCCCCGCGATCGATCCAAAGTCGGTCGCAAAGCAATCCGCATAAACCATAAATACTATCTCAAAAGACTGAGCAAATCAAGAGCTTTTCGATATATTAGCAATTATAATTATATATTATCATAAATATATCTATTTTTGCTTCATCGATTATAACATCTTTGAAGCAAATAACTTAAACTTTCGAACAAGATAAAACCTAACAAGCAGATGACATTTATGCATATTATGCGTTTTTCTTTTTATTGCAGTGTTTTAGATTGGATATCATTGACAGACAATCGTAAGCGGGTATAATTGAACAGATATAGAAAGGATAGCCCGTTTGGTAACGCTAGCGGGCTATTATCTTTAAATAGTCTGAATCATTGAGGAAAAGCATAATAAGATAAAAGAAAAAGACGAAAAATCCGACAGATCAGGCTAGCGGTATGGAGGCCGGGATGGCCCAGGTGATATTGGAAAATATTTCGAAGATATATCCCAGCGGCGTAAAGGCAGTCAGTGATATAAATCTTCAGGTCAAGGATGAAGAGTTCGTAGTACTGGTTGGTCCGTCGGGTTGTGGAAAGACAACTACACTGCGAATGATCGCAGGGTTGGAAGATATTTCTGAAGGCCAGATCAAGATCGGCGATCGTGTGGTGAATGACGTACCCCCGAAAGATCGGGATATCGCGATGGTCTTTCAGAATTATGCATTGTATCCTCATATGACGGTTTATAAGAATATGGCATTCGGCTTGACGCTTCGGAAGCTTCCGAAGGATGAGATTCAAAGCCGGGTACATGCCGCAGCGAAGATTCTCGGGATCGAGCATCTTCTGGAACGAAAGCCCAAGGCATTGTCGGGCGGTCAGCGTCAGCGGGTAGCGGTGGGTCGTGCGATAGTTCGTCACCCCAAGGCGTTTCTTTTTGACGAACCGCTGTCGAATCTGGATGCCAAGATGCGTGTGGAAACGCGGGCAGAGCTAAAGAAGCTGCACCGCCGGTTGAAGACAACGACGATATATGTTACTCACGATCAGGAAGAGGCCATGACCCTGGGCGACCGGGTTGTGGTCATGAAAGACGGGGAAGTGCAGCAGGTGTCGAACCCGCTGAAGATATACGATCAACCGGTGAACCGGTTTGTCGCAGGTTTTCTGGGCACACCGCCGATGAATTTTTTCAAAGGCAGTGTGATTTTCGAAAACAATGAAGTATACTTTAATGATGGAACGAATCGTCTGCTTCTTCCTAAGAAGTGGATGGATCGATTATTGAAATATAAGAATCAGGAACTGGTTCTTGGCGTTCGGCCGGAAAGTTTCTTCCCCAAGGCGGAAGGTGCGTTTGCGGGGAAGGACAACGCCATGAAGGTAAAGATAGAGGTTGTGGAGCCATTGGGCGACAAGATGGATTTGTACATGACATCTGCGTGTCATCCGCACATAGTGTGTCGGATCGATGCTCACACCTCACTGAAGGAAGGCGAAGAAGTGATGATGTATTTAGATATGCAGCGTGTGCATGTCTTCGAAGCCGGCGGCAAGGGACTGAATGTTACACTGGAGCCAGTTAACGGTGTTTAGGACGATTGGTTATGCGTGTTCTTCCGATCGATCGGCAGGTGTAAAGGAGGCCCGGATATGATATAAGCCGGTAGATGAACTGGCTTTGGTTGGCCGATCCGTATCACCAATCAACGGAATATCCGGGTGATCGTGCAGAAGATCGGCAGGGAGAAAGTGGGAATGTTATCGCCCCACTTTTTTTGTTGATAGTAAAGGGTTAACCGGTAACAGATAAACTGATATACGGAAAAAGAAAATTATGAATCAGGAATTACTACGAACCGTTGACTCAATCGCAAAGGACCGAAACATCGACCGCGAAGTAGTGTTTGCCGATCTGGAATCGGCGATGGTTTCCGCGGCGAAGAAATATTTCGGTTCCGCGGACGAAGTGAAGATTCACATTGATCGCAATTCGGGTCAGATCACGGCGTTCAAGGGCGGCGAGCCTCTGAGCCTGCGCGATCTGGGGCGCATTGCGGCTCAAACGGCCAAGCAAGTGATGATCCAGAAGATTCGCGAAGCGGAACGTGACAGCATGTACGAAGACTATATGGAACGTCGCGGGACGATCGTGACGGGCCAGGTGACCCGCATCGATCCCGGCGCGGTGACCGTGAACTTGGGCCGGGCGGAGGCTTTTTTGCCTGCGAGCGAGCAGATTCCGGGCGAGACTTACCAATTGAAGCAGCGTCTGCGTGCGATGGTTTTGGAAGTGCGTGAAGGGACTTCCAGAGCGGGCGGTTCATCCGGGATCAAGATCGTTTTGTCGCGTACGAGCAAGGATTTCATCAAACGTCTCTTCGAGCTGGAAGTTCCGGAAGTCGCAGAAGGAATCATCCAGATCAAGGCACTGAGCCGGGAGGCCGGTTATCGATCGAAGGTCGCGGTGATGAGCACAGACAGCAAGGTTGACGCGGTGGGGGCCTGCGTGGGTGTTCGGGGAAGTCGAATTAAGAGTATCGTCGATGAATTGAACGGCGAAAAAATCGATATCGTCCGCTGGAACGACTCAAGCACGGTATTGATCGGCAACGCCCTGAAACCAGCAGAAGTGAACCAGATCGCCCTGTGTTTCGAACTTGGCCGAGCGACGGTAGTGGTGGATGAAGAGCAACTGTCCCTTGCCATTGGGAAACGCGGACAAAATGTTCGATTAGCGGCAAGACTTACGGGGTGGGATATCGATATAATTACACCGGCGGAGTACAATGCCGGAATTGAACGTCTGGAGCGGGTGGTTAAACAATGCAACCTGCCTGATACGACAATATTGGGTAAAATGGTTGCCCTTGGCATGGTGTCTGTGACTGACGTTTTCGAAGCAGGGACTGCACCATTGATCAGCGAACTTGGCTTGCCTGAAGATGCGGCTCAGACACTGGTCCGTTTGAGCGGCGAAGAAGGCGAGCGCATGCGATCGGAAATCGAACAGGCCAAGGCCCAGGCGGAAAAGATGGCTGCCACGACCGAAGATGGCCAGTCCGGACCGGAAAATGCCGGAACGATGCGGGTTCGTTTTTCCGCGCGTTTGGAAGAACAGGAACCTGCCGTGGGAGAAAAGGGCGAAAAAGGAACAGAATAAGTATTTTAAATTGCGTCGGAAGCAAAATGGAAATATCGCCAGAGTTGGCGAATAAAGTGGAGGTGCCCATTGGCAATTCGGGTACATATATTAGCTAAGGAAATCAATGTAACCAGCAAAGCGATTCTCGACAAGTGTCGTGCGGAAGGACTGGATGTCAAGAATCACATGACGGTATTGTCTGCTGGTCTGGAGGCCACGATTCGGGAGTGGTTCAGCGAGGGGGAGCATCAAACAACCGAGGAAATAACTGAACGTGTAGATCTGGGCAAGATTCGCACTCGACGACGTCGTAAGACGGCAGCAGAAGAAACGGAAACGATCACCGAAGCCGAAGTAAACGTTCAGCCGGTCGAAGAACAGCCGATCGAAGCGAAAGAAGCGGCAACACCGACCGATGAGGTTCCCGCTGCTCCTGCAGTAGTGGAAATTCCTGCACCGGTCGAGGAACCCATTGTCGAAACGGAGTCGAAGAAACAGGAAGCGGGAAAGGTTTCCGTACCATTGCCCACCGTCCCGTCGGTACCCGAATCAGAGGTATTGATTCCGGCGGCGAAAGTTCAAATACCCGCAGACCAGCCGACCGCGGCCAAGAAGGCAAAGGAAGAGCCTGCAGTTGTCCAGCCACCGGCTTCGCCGAAGGTAAAAGAAAAACCCGTAACTCCGGTCGGACCGAAAAATGTACCTGCACCTGCAGTGTTACGCGGACCGCGAGTCGTCCGCGTAGAAAAGCCCGAAGTATTATCCCGTCCTGCACCGGCACGGGAACTGGGTGTGAAATCATTTGTTCCGGAAATTCCATCTCCTGTGACTCCCGGTCGAGGCGGCAAGAAGGGTAAGCCCTTGACGGCTGAAGAAGAAGAGATGGCCAAGGGCAAGAAGAGCGCCAAGAATCGAGTTAACCCCCGCCGGAGCAAATCGGTCGAGGTGTTGGAACAGTTGAAGGAATGGCGTGATCGTGATCTTCTGGAACGAAGCCAGCGATTGGCCCAGGCCAGCGATCATCCGACAATGATTCGCCGAGCGGAACCCAAGAAACCCAAACCGGCAGCAGTAGTTCCCCGGTCGGGCAAGATTCAGATATTCGAACCGATCGTTCTGAAGGATTTTTGTTCGGCGATCGGAGTGCCGTTCAGCAAACTATTTACCAAACTGATGGAGATGGGCATTCCCGCTACAATCAACCAGAGCATCACTTCGGAGCAGGCGGAACTTCTCGCGATTGATTTGGGCCTGGAATTGGAAATCGTCCGCCGAAAAAGCAGGTATGAGCAAATGGTTGAAGAATTTGACAAACGGGAAGCCAAAGTTCAGGAACGTCGTTCGCCTGTGGTGACATTCCTTGGTCATGTCGATCACGGCAAGACCAGTCTTCTGGACAAAATCCGTCATGCCCGCGTTGCGGCAGGGGAAGCGGGCGGGATTACGCAGCATATCGGCGCCTATCGCTGTCCGATTCATGATCGCTTTGTTGTATTTCTCGATACACCGGGCCACGAGGCCTTTACCGCTTTGCGAGCCCGCGGTGCGCAGATGACGGATATTGTCGTTCTGGTAGTTGCAGCGAACGACGGTGTGATGCCGCAGACGAAGGAAGCCATAAGCCACGCCAAGGCGGCCAATGTTCCGATCGTAGTGGCACTGAATAAGATCGATCTGCCGAATGTCGATCAGCACAAAGTTCTCGGTCAATTATCGGAAAACGGATTGATTCCGACCGAGTGGGGCGGCGACGTGGACGTGATCCGAACCAGCGCGACAACCGGCCAGGGTGTCGATGAACTGATTGAACATTTAAACACACTGGCTGACCTTTTGGACCTCAAAGCCGATTCCACGGGTCCGGCAACAGGTGTAGTGATCGAAGCCCATCAGGACCCAAACCGTGGAACAGTAGCCGACCTGATGATTCAGAAAGGAACCTTGAAGGTTACTGACGTACTGGTAGTAGGTGGTTCCTGTGGGCGAGTACGTGCCATGTTTGACGATATGGGCAAAATGATCGAAACTGCAGGCCCGGCAACTCCTGTGGAGGTGCTTGGTTTGGGCGAAATGCCCGAGGCGGGCGATCGATTCTATGTCATGGATGATTTGCAGCGTGCTCAGGAAATTGCCGAAGAAAAACGTCAGGAAGATCGATCGGCATATTTGAAATCGAAGCCGAAGGTTACATTGGAAAATATTTTATCCCAGGTAGAATCCGGCGAGGTCCAGCATTTGAATTTGATCATCAAGACGGATACGCAGGGATCGCTGGACGTACTGCGAACCAAGCTGTCGGAACTCGGAAGCGACGAGGTCAAGGTTCGTATTCTTCATACTGCGGTCGGCGCGATTACGGAAGGCGATGTGATTCTGGCAGAGGCGTCGAAGGCTATTATCCTCGGATTCGGCGTTGTTGCCGACGATCTTGCACGCAGCAAGGCTGCCGCCATGAACGTGGAGATTCGAACTTATACGGTAATTTATCATCTGCTGGAAGATATCACCTCGGCTTTGGAGGGTCTTCTGACGCCGACGTTCGAACAAAAGATGCTTGGACGTGCAGTAGTTCGAGAGGTATTCCGAATCACGCGAGTCGGATCGGTGGCCGGCTGCATGGTGACGGAAGGTCTGATCGAGCGGTCGGCGAAGGTTCGTATCATCCGTCAGAACGTGATTATTCGCGAGGATGCGTCGCTGGATTCGCTCAAGCGATTCAAGGATGACGCCAAAGAGGTTCGACAGGGATTTGAGTGCGGCATCAAGATCGCCGGGTTCGACGACGTCAAGGAAGGCGATATCATCGAAGCCTACCAGATGGTCGAAGTAACTCGAAAGTTGCAGTCTGCCGGCAGCGAATAATCGCCGGCGACAAGAAATAGAAATACCATGGCGATGGTCGTAGGGATATTGCAGGTGGAACTGATGGTCCACGACGCAATGACATTGAAAGACAAACGGCAGGTAATCAAGTCGATCAAAGACCGTATCAGCCACGAGTTCAATGTTTCCATTGCGGAAGTGGAAGCTCTCGACAAGCACCGGCAAGCCATCATCGGAATCAGCATGGTCGGTAATGATGGGAAATTTGTTCGGCAGTGTCTGGACAAGATTTTGAACCACATTCGGTTGACCCGAGGCGCCTCGCTGGTAGATTATCGGATGGACTTTGTTTGACAATTACTGACATGCAGGATAGACGATGGCAAGCATTGGATTGAAAAGATTAGGCTCTCAGATTCGACTGGTGATCAGCGAAGCGATGCAGAAGAAGCTCAACGACCCGCGGCTCGAACGGATGGCCAGCATTACGCGTGTGGAGATTACCGCGGATATGTCCTTTGCGGAGGTCTACATTTCCGTCATGGGTACGGAGAGCGAACAGCGGGCATTTATGCACGGTCTGGAGCACGCTCACGGAATGCTGCAGAAAATGGTGGCCCGGAACCTTCGAACGCGGACATGTCCGATTTTGCGGTTTTATCTGGACCAGTCGATCAAGAAGGGATTTGAAACCCTGCAATTGATCGAAAAATCGCAGGCGGAACGGGCCCGCCGGGAAGGTGAAAAAATGGGAGGTGAATCTTCCGCAGGCAAGGCGGATTCGCTGCCCGATCAGGATATTTCCCTGGATCAAGAGTAGTTTTAGTTGGAACGACAATCATGAAAATATCGAGCGATTACGTCAAGAGTTTTCGAGCTATACAGAACCGCCTGCGCAGAGAATATCCGCGTCTGAAGGATAAAGACTTTGAGACTCTGCCCGAGAATCTGACCGAAATTTTGATCTTGTGCATATTAGCGACGAATGAGAATTTCAGCCGGGCGAAACAGGCAATGAAAAGCCTGCAGAACATGGTAGTCGATTTCAATGAATTGAGGGTTACCCCTGCCGCAGAAATCGGAGAGAGGCTGGAGGCCCACTTCCGAGCCGCCCCAAAGGGTTCCAGCGCCATA
>CAYMXC010000082.1:0-9381 GCA_964394135.1 uncultured Phycisphaerae bacterium | reverse complement strand
GGTTTTATTAAATGAAACCGAACATTTTCTAGGCCTAGATTTATTCATATTCATAATTAGATAACAAAAATAAAGACTTGATTTTTAATGCAAATAGATTACAATACACTAAGAATAAAAAATATGTTTTCGTTTATTTTCATCTCCAAAGACATATCGAGGGAAAGTAGCTTGAAGACGCATCGGTGCATACAAGATTCTGATGACCAATAAAAAAAATTTTACCGTGCCAGACGTAGGATTTTGGCCGGTAGGTGATTTTTTAAATCTTTAATTTGAAAGGAGACGTCGATGAGAAAAAAAATGTTGTTGTGTACTCTTCTTCTGTTGGCTGGAGTGTCTCTGGCCCAGGCGGCAACCGCCGTGATTTATGATCTCGAAGACACCACTGTAACTTATTACTATAGCCTGACGCCCTATGTAACGTTTCATGGCAATACTTCAGGCATGGACACAATGGTCTTCTGGAAGTTTGACATTTCAGAACTGCTTCCACCCCCGGGCGGTTCCATCGAGATTCTTTCGGCACATTTACGCATCCATGGTGAGTCGTCATACGGCAATAACCTTCCGACCGATACAGTCTATCAGGTTCCAGACAATAGTTGGGTAGCAGGATATTTTTACACCTACAATGCGCCTGCCTTTGGGCCGGTTCTGGGAACCTACAACTATCCGGGTGGCTTTGTCGGAGTGAACATCGACTGTAAGGATTATCTGCAATCGACACTGAACAGTGGTAGTTCGCTCATTTCCTTCGGCAGTCAGGCACCGAACAACTACGTTGATGAAACCAATCCTAATTATTTCCGGATGATCGCAAAAACCTATACCATGTATGGCATCGGCTATACGCCCAAACTGGAAGTCTCCTACGTTATGACTCTGCCGCAGGCTCCCGCTCCGGTCATCGAACCACACGGCGATTCCGAAGGATATTCTTCCCCCATTGAGGTTACGATTACGGATGGTGACCCGAACGCCGTGATCCGATATACCACCGATGGACTTGATCCTACTGAAACCAGCCAGGTATATACCGGACCTTTCATGGTCAGCAATACCTGTGCGGTCAAGGCCAAGGCATGGGTAACTGGAATGGCTGAAAGCAAGGCTACCAAAGCGACCTATCAATTTATCCCCGTAGGAACGAAAGTAGTCTCTATTGCATCGGAAGATACCAGCATCACGCCTGTTTATAATCAGAATTTACACGTAGCATTTCTCGGTAACTGGTGTGCACAGGACGTGAAAGCGTATGTAAAATTTTCGATTCCCGAACTGGCAAAACCGACGAATGGACGAACGATCATCAATTCCGCTATCTTCAAATGGGTCTGTGGCGATATGGGCCAGGAACCCGGAAACAATCCTCCGCCTGCCACTCTGTACACCGTCAGCGACAACTCCTGGACCGAAACCTCACCGACCACCTTCTGGGACACTGCCCCTGCCTTTGGTCAGGCACTCGAAGTATTCGAATTTAGAGGATATTTCATTTCCCACTGGTTCGATGTAAAGAATTATATCCAGGAATGTGTAGATAACGGCAGCACGACATTCTCCTTCGGTGCCCAGGCTCCAAACATCTATGTGGATGAAAGCCACACCAACTCCTTCCGAATGTTCAGCAAGGAAATTACTCAATATTATCCCAGTTATGAACCTAAATTGATCGTCGATTATACAATTGACGCACCACGCGTCGCCAAGCCGAAGATCACTCCTGAGGGCGGTGCGTTCGTCACTTATCCCACGGTCACGATCACTTCGGATACCGCCGGCGCCGATATCCGCTATACGACCGATGGCTCGGAGCCAACCGCAAGCAGCACACAATACACCGCTCCGTTTGCGATATCTGCTCCTCAGACGATAAGAGTTGTTGCTTTCCCGCCGTCAGGATCGTCTCTGTATAAGAGTGAAGAAACAGCCGCAAGGTTCGATGCAGTTCCGACTACGTTCAACAATCCGGTCGAGATCAAACCCGCTACCTCAGCTATTACCTGTGACGGCAATCTGACCGAATGGGCCGATGCTCAGTGGGTCGAAATGACCGAACCTTATGACGGCAATCCGACCGACATTACCAAAGCCTACTATGCAGCAAAGTGGGCTCCGGACGGCTCGAAGATTTATGTCGCCGTCAAGGTCCAGGATTCTACACATGTATTTACCGACACCTATGACAACTGGAATACCCGCGATGCCGTTGAGATTTATCTGCGTACCAACGGATACAGCGACGATTACAAGTTCCCGCTTCAGGAACCGGCACAGCAGTACACCATCGGTATCATGCTAACCGATCGCGATGCCGTTTGGACAGCCATCGGCGGCGGAATCGCCGTTCCGGATGTCTGCCAATTCCAGGCCGGTGGTAAGGAAGATGGTGATTGGCTGTACTATGAAGTTGCCATGACTCCCTTCAAGTATATGGGTGCCTTGGCCGGCAGATCGAGCGTCATTACGCCGGTTATCGCTGGTCAGGTGATCAATCTGGACGTGGCTGTTGCAGGCAATAATGGAATGTACACCGGTATGAAAGCTGAAAACATGCTTCAGTGGAAGTCTGAAGAATATACCAAATTCGGCCTCCACAAGCTGGTAACGCAGTATCCCGGCGATGCAAATGGTGACAAGGTTGTTAACGTCGTGGACCTCGGTATCCTGGCCACCAACTACGGTCTATCAGGTAAGACCTGGGCCGACGGCGACTTCAATGGTGACGGTCTTGTCAATGTTGTCGACCTCGGCATCCTGGCGACACATTACGGTGAAACCTCCGGCTCCGCGGCAGCCGATAGCTCCAAAGTTATCAGCAGCACAGAAGCCAAAGAGGATACTACTGCAACCAGTACTCTCGCCTGCCCGGCAGCGGGCCTGCCGTTGATCGCAGGACTGCTTCTGGCAGCGCTGGCGATGATGGTGAAACTCGAAGAGTAGGATGTACTTTGTAATCGTGACGGCTCGCTTCACTGCGGGCCGTCGCATTGAACTGCCTTCGGCATGTAGCCGGGGAGTTACTAAGAGTGTTTTTTTGAAGGAGAAAAGAAATGAAGAGAATGACTGGACTTGTAGCATTGTGTATCTTGGCGATGGGTGTGTCTGCCCAGGCGACTGAAATGACGATTTATGTCGCCGAAAACACCTCGGTAACGTATTATTATCACCTGACCGATGCTGTCACGTGGCATGGCAACTACTTTGGCCAGGACGTCAAAACGTTCTGGAAGTTTGACCTTTCTTCGCTGGCTGTCCCGCCAGGCAGCTCGATCCAGATCAACTCGGCAGTTTTCCATCTGTGTGGGGAGTCTAGTTATCCCAGTTCAATACCCCTGCCGACCCAGACCATGTACCAGACCAGCAGCGTATGGCCTGCGGGATTTACCACCACCAACGCTCCGGCTTTTGGCCCGGCCCTGGGCACCTACACTTATCCGGGTGGTTTTACCGGAACCGATATCGACTGCAAGGATTATCTCCAGTCGACATTGAACAGCGGCGAAACGCTCATGTCCTTCGGCAGTGAAGGCGCAAGCACCTATGTTGATTCCAATGATATGCGAATGTTCCGCATGATCGGAAAAGACTATACATATTATGGTCTGGGGTATATACCTCAACTCCTGATTGACTACACTGTGGTTCCCGAACCCGCTTCTTTGATCATGCTCGCACTCGGCGGGCTGACTTTGATTCGCAGAAAAAAATAAATTAATCGACACCATCGCTCTGTTTCGCCTCATCGCGAGGCAGAGCTTTTTCTAAATCGTTCAGTACGACACTAAGGAGAGGTTATGAGAAAAACGACAATTGCGAGTCTTGTTTTAGCGGTTCTGTCCGTTATATCGGCCCAGGCGATCGAAACGACAATTTATGTCGCAGAAGACGCTTCCGCTACGGATTATTACGGCAAGACCGATTACGTAACCTTTCACGGCAATTGGTGCGGACAGAATGTCAAGGCATTCTGGAAATTCGATATCTCGGAACTGACCCCGCCTGCGGGGTGTTTCGTTCGGATCAACTCTGCGCATTTACGCCTCCACGGTGAGTCGTTCGGCGGTACCAACCTTCCCACTAACACCATCTATCAGGTTCCTGACAACAGTTGGACGGCTGGAACATTTCTTTTCTCCACCGCGCCCGTGTTTGGTCCTGCCCTTGGCACCTACAACTTTCCGGGCGGCTTTGTCGGAGTTAATATCGACTGTAAGGATTATCTGCAGGCGACACTGAACAGTGGTGGTTCGCTCATCTCCTTCGGCAGCCAGGCACCGAACTATTACGAAAGTGAGGCAAACCCCAATTATTTCCGAATGATCGGAAAAACCTACACCATGTACGGCATCGGCTATACTCCCAAACTGGAAATCGACTACTCCATTGTCTCCGGTACCAGCACGACGCCTGAAATCAATGTCGCTTCTGCCCCGATTGTACATCCGACTGTCGGCTCCGTCACAACGCCGATAACTCATCAGAAATATTTCCTCGGCGAACGCGAATTGTTTGGCTATCATCCCTGGTATATTCCTTCCGACGTTACATTCGACCTGGATAATCGGCCTTACATTCGAGTGGGAAAACGCGCCGACGGACACGATCTGTACGGCGGTGACGACATCACTATGGGCGTCATCCAGACAACCGACGAAAATGGCAACTGGATAGAACTTGATACATTCCTTCCCGCAATCAAAGCCATGTATCCATCCTGGAACGGTGTATACAGTGCCGGCGTCGCACTGGATGAACGGATCGTTTTCGACAGTTCCGGCGACGCATACATGGTCGTACATACCTATCGCAGCAACCTTGGATTTAACGTCCTGCTTTATTCGAGAGACAAATGCCGCACATGGCGGGTCTACCCGATTTCTTCAACCTTCTTTTCCACAAAGTGGGAAATGCCCGACGGCAACAATGATACCGACAAACCGCCGGTGCTTCTGGTCTGGCCTTATAGCTTTACAGGCTGTCCAATCTCCATGATTGTTCCAAAGAAAACAGTGAGTGGAGGTCTGACGCTTCCGATAGTCACCATGACCACGGACCCCAAGGCCTATCCGATGCCGAATCATTCCGGCATGGGTAATTCCACCGTATCGAAAGGGAATCTTGTTCATCTCGTATATCTTTCGCTCGAGCCGATTCCCGGAAGCACTGCCACGCCGCAGTATGTCGTCACATACGATCGAACTACGAACACCGTCACTTCACCGGTTTACCTCGGTCTGAGCAACAACATTCATCAGCCGGACATTCACGACGGACCGGCAATGACCATAGACAGTCAGGGATACCTACATGTGGTTATAGGAGCACATCATAATTTATTCAGATACACCAAATCCCTGGCCCCCAACTCCACCACCTCCGGCTGGACCCCCCTGGTCGATATCGGTAACCCCAACTATGCGGGTTGGTCCTATGTGAGTCTGATTTGCGACAAAAACGATACGATGCATATAGTCGGCCGTAATGCGGGTTATGGTTATTATTTCGCACTTTGGTATATGCGAAAGACAGCGGCGGGAGCCTGGGAAGATTTGGGCCCACTCGTGTTTCCGTTCCGGGCATATTACAGCTGCTGGTATCATCGACTGACGCTGGACCGTCAAAATCGGCTATTCTTAAATTATATGTATTACGGTGATCAGTACGACCGAGGCAGTGACTATACATATGAAATGGATGCTTACAGAGCTAAATGGCCATGGGAATCTCCTTATTTAATCGACGAAGAAAACGACTCCTGGGGAGGTATTCAGGGCCATGACCCCTGCATCATCATGTCGGACGACAGTGGAAGTTCCTGGCGACTGGCCCTTACCAGTTCATTACAGCTATTCTTCAATAGCCACTTTGATAATGGCCTCGACGGCTGGATGCTGACGAACAGTTCAAGTACGAATTCGATTCGGCCAATGTCGTCATATACCTATAACGGCAAGACAATTCTGCCGCGAACTGAAAGCATCTTTGCCGTATCGGAGCGCTCCGGCTATTGGAAAAAAGCAACCCGTACCCTCGGTACGCCGCAATCCGGTGTCTTTACAGGTTATATGAATATGGTGGAAAACACGGGCGTCGGGATGATTTCGATTTCGACTCCAGGCCATGAGTTTTTGGTCATGGCAAATTCTATTTCAGGTTTGGTTTCCTATCGGATCGATTCCGTAGAAACATCGACAACGATTGCCGTGACCCCTCAAACTTGGCACAATGTGAAATTTGTGGTTGGGCCCAACGGAGTCGATGGTTACTGGGATCAGACGCCGCTTTTCCACAGCGATCTGGGGACGAAAATTTCAGCGATGTCCTTCGGATCGGCCTGGAGTACAGCGCCCTGTGGTTATGATGATTTTTCATTTACACCACTGCCGGCAGTATTGAGTGTGACCCCCGGAAGTCAAAGCGTCGGACCACTTGCTGGGAACACAACTTTCACAATCAGCAATAATGGAGAAATATCTATGCCCTGGACTGCTGAAGTGATCGACGGCGGTAGCTGGTTATCGATTACCAATGGTGCTCAGGGAACAAATTCCGGTACCGTGACTGTCAGTTATACTCAGAACACTGATCTTGCTAATACGCGAACTGGCACGATTCGCATTACCGCCACCGGTGCTACCGGCAGCCCGAAGAATGTAACAATAATTCAGGCAAAAGGCTTGATTCCGGGTGATGCTAACGGTGATAATAAAGTTAATGTGGTGGATTTGGGAATTCTGGCGACCAACTATGGAGTAACTGGCTCTGCCACATGGTCTATGGGTGATTTTAACGGCGATAAGGCAGTGAATGTGGTTGATCTTGGTATTCTGGCAACGCATTATGGCGAAGTTTCAGGCCAGTTGACTGATTCAAATAACAATTATTTAAAGGCCTTTGATGTAACTGCAGTAAAATATGATGCCGAAACCGCCGATGAAAATTACAATAATTTGTTCTGCAACGGCCTCGGCCTGCCATTGATCGCTGGTCTATGGCTTGCATGTTTAATGTTGGTAAAAGTAAATAAATGATTTTATATTATATGCAGTTAAATAATTTTCATTACGATTTTCAAGGACGCTACAGTGGTTGTCAAATTAACTGATATTGCGGACAAAGCCGGGGTTTCGATTGCCACGGTCAGCAGGGTCATTCGGAAGGGTTATACCGACACAAGTCCTTCCGGTCAGAAGGTGCTCCAGCTTGTCAAAGAGATGGGGTATCAGCCTAATCGAATCCGCAAGCCCAAGGGCATGGGCAACTTCCTTTTTGCCATGGTCAAAAAGTCTGAGGGTGGTACCATCGAGGATTCCGTCTATACTGTTTCCAGTTTTTATGGTTTATTTGTATATAGCGTTGAAAAAGAAATTCGCAAGCTTCAAGGCACATTGACCGTCTGTAATGCTGACAAGGATGTTGAAGATGTTGCCGTTTGGATTCGCCAGATGGTTCGGGATTCCAGCAGCCGGGGTGCAATAGTTCTGAATGGAAGCCTGACGAGAAGAGATATCGATATCATTCGTGCGAGTTGTCCCATCGTTTTGATCAATGCCGTTCCGGGGGTGACGGATGTGGATTCGATCACTCCCGACAATGAGGGCGGGATTCGTCAGGTTGTTCGTCGGTTGGTGGAGTTAGGGCATCGCCGGATTGCCTTCTGGGCCGATCGGGATCGGGTTGGGCGGATAGTGGATCATTGCATCACGCGATTGCGGGGATATCAAAGCGGTATGGAAGAAGCGGGTTTGACCTACAACCGTATCTATAGCGAGGAAGTAGGCGATAAGCCTTTTGCCGAACGAATGGAGAGGGGATTCCAAGCCTTTCTGGAAGATCCGGAACGACCTACGGCTATTGTCTGTGCCGGCGATTCTTTTGCCTACGATGTGCTGCGAATGGCACAGAAACATGGGATTGATGTTCCCCGGCAGCTCAGTATCTTCGGATTTGATGATACGGAATTCAGTGCGCATTCTCACCCGAAACTAAGCACGGTCAATATTCGTCGCGATTGGATGAGTCGGGAAGCGGTTCGGATTCTTACATCCCGGCTGAGCGGTTCGGAGTGTCCGCCCTGTCAGGTGACCATCCAGGCCAATGTAGTCGAACGCGAAACCAGCGGACCGGCGCCCAAAAATTATTTTTAAATTTCAAAGTGTGTCTGCAGTTTGAAATCTTGCTGCTACAAACGTTGATCTTTCTCGAATAGATTTTTTGCTTTGTTCATCAGGTCCGACTGGGGGATGTGCCCATTATTTTTTTGAACACTTTGGAAAAATAAAAAGGATCGCAGAAGCCCACCTTGGCAGCGGCTTGTTTTACACTCAAACCTTCATAATGGATGTACCTGTAAGCAAGCAGAACTCTTTCCCGGTGGATCAGTTGGGTCGGCGATATGCCAAGTTCATGCTTGAATAACGCGTTAACGTGCTCCGGAGTGATTCCAAATTCATCAGCCAGGTCTTGACGTGAAACAGGTTCGAGCAGGTGCTCCCGCAAATAGTCGATCATCTTTTCCATTCGCCTGGAAAGGCTCGGATTGGTTCCGCTGATCCAATGCTCCGCGAGACGAATCCAGATTTCGCGGACAATCGTCTCCAGCAGGGCGGTGCGATATCGATTCAATCCGCAAAACACGTCGTTACATCGTTTGAAAAGTTCACGGATATTCCGGTCGTCTCGTACATCGGTTATTAGTTGAGGTTCGGGGTCCAATCGATAATCCTTCTTTGCCCAACTTCCCTGCGGGAGCATCTCGCTGTGGATGCAGCTGATCACTGCTTTCTTAGTATTGTCTATTCGGCGAAAAATATGTTTCTGCAGGGGCGGTATGCATAATACTTCGTTCGGTTCCACTATTATCGCATCCGCTGCGGGTATCTTGTAACTGAAACGGCCTGATACCACATATATCAGCTCCAAATCAGGGATTGTTCGCATTCCCCATCTGGCAGCGATCGCTGTCTGGAAATAATTGGCAAGGCGTACATTTGGCTGTATCTGGGCTGGACGAATGATCTTCATATCGACTCCTTATCTTATGATCATACATGATATTGCCATTTTCGTCCATGGTAAATCATGCTTTTTTCGATTTACAATATCCATGTTTCTTATTTACAGAGGAGTAAAGCGATGACAAACCGCGAACGCACCCTGGCTGTTCTGCGATATCAGTCCTATGATCGGATGCCCATTGTCCATTTTGGATTCTGGCCGGAAACCTTGGAAAAATGGGCCGCGGAGGGACATCTGACCGAACAGGAGGCCAGATCGTGGGGTGACGGTAATCCGACCGACAAGATCATCTCGCAAAAATTGGGCTTCGATTTCAACTGGGCCACGCCCTACGCGCCCAAGCACTACCTCGTCCCA
>CAYMXC010000081.1:0-9418 GCA_964394135.1 uncultured Phycisphaerae bacterium | reverse complement strand
CAGAAAATTTTCCAGGTCCGATTGCATGGGATTCCTTTCTATCTACTTGTTTAAAATGTCCAGATCGGTTTGGCCATCAGGAATGGTTGTGATGGCTAAAAATATCTCATTTATAAGTACATTTTAGCCTGTACTATATTTTCGGCCATGTTTATAATGGGAAAAGACATGTATATAATGGTATTTGTTTGGATGCCGAATCATGCCGCGAGTACAAAGCAACGGAGAAATGGGAAGAATCACGCTTACGGGGCAGAATTGCGGTTCCGGGCATATAGACAGGGCCAGGATGCGCGTCTTCGACAGTTATGCCCTGGTCTATTGCTTTGCCGGCAGGGCGAGTTACCGTGATGCCAATGGCCTGGATTGCCGGATCGTTCCAGGTGATATTATTCTGGTTTTTCCCGAACTGCCTCATGCGTATGGCGCCGAAATAGGACAAACCTGGAGTGAATACTTTTTCGTTTTTGAAGGGCCGATTTTCGATTTGTGGCGAAAGTCCGGGTTTCTTGATTCTCGCCGGCCGATCCATCACGCCGAACCGGTGGATTACTGGTTGAGCCGATTCCAATCGATTACCCGAAAAGATCGGGTCAGTTCGATCGCCTGGCCGTTACTGGAAGTCTGTCGGTTCCAGCAGGTTCTTGCTGAGGTTTTGCAGGCTGAGCAGATAAAATCGATTTCCGAGCACGATCTGGACTGGGCGGCCCAGGCCTGCGCGCTTTTGGAGGCAGACCAGAATCGCGAAAACGAGATGCCAGGGATTGCAGATAAACTTGGAATGTCGTATGAAAGTTTTCGCAAACGTTTTACGCGTATTGTTGGCATTCCGCCGGCACGGTATCGTTACGCTCGTATCATTGAACAGGCATGTCAGCTTATGCACCAGACCGATTTGTCGAATAAGGAAATCGCTTTTCGGCTGGGATTTTGCGATGAGTTTCATTTTTCTCATCGTTTCAAGCAGATCATGGGCCGATCGCCCCGGGCCTTTCGTAAAAATTTGCCGAACACCAGTGATCCGAAATATTAAACTTGTGCCTGCGATTCCAGTTCGAGCAGTTTGATCTTCATCGCCGGGCCGGCGGGGGCGGTGTATCCCCCGATGCTGCCGTTGCAGTACACAACCCGATGGCAGGGTATGATGATGGGAATGGGATTCGACGCAAGTGCCCTGGCGACAGCTCGAAAAGCGGTCGGTCGACCAACTTTCTCAGCTAATGCTTTGTAGCTGATGGTCTTGCCATACGGAATCTTAGCGACGGCAGTAAGAATATGTCGAGTAAACGGCGTCAGGCGACTCAAATCGTATTGAACTTTGAACCGTCGGGTTCGCCCGCAAAAATATCCATTCAGTTCATCGGCCAGCGATTCCAGCAACTTCGGGTTGGCCAACAGCTCAACGCCGGATTTACGAGCGAAATCGTCAATTGCTGAGAGTTGAATCGCGATCTGCTTCTTTTCCTCTGTGCTGGTCATCGGCGGGGTTATAAGAGCGGGCGGAGTAAATAGCTTTACAAGCTTGTCGTTTCGAACCACATATGCTACCATACCCCAACCGGTTTTTACGATCCTATAATAATACATAATTATTGTCCTTTGCAATTTTGCTAAAGGATGTGTTATAGAGTTACACGATCATACTATTATGGATGGAATACTGCTGATTGACAAGCCCGAACGAATGAGCTCGCATGGCGTTCTGGATCGCCTTCGCTACGGCGGCTTCGGTATTCCGCGAATCGGCCATGGCGGAACCCTGGATCCCATCGCTACAGGGCTGCTGATTGTCCTTCTGGGCAAGGCGGCCAAACTGGCGGAATTTGTCATCGGACAGGACAAGACCTATCACGTTACAGGCATTCTGGGTAAAATGCGGGATACTTTCGATGCTGAGGGGAGCATCGTGGCGGAAGATCACCGGGAGGTTACGCGAGAGCAAATGATCGACGCACTGGCGGAGTTTCCACGCCAATATGAGCAGAAGCCCCCGGCCTATTCGGCAATTAAGATTCGCGGCGTGGCGGCATACAAGCAGGCGAGATGTGGGGAGGAACCGGAACTTACCGCAAGGACAGTGTCCATCCATGAGCTTCAGCTGGTAGAGTTTGCATATCCCCGCTTCGAACTGCGGGCAACGGTTTCATCTGGAACCTATATTCGCAGCCTGATCGTGGATATCGCCGGGCGCATCGGCACTCTGGCGTACGTCGAAACCCTGCGGCGCCTCGCCAGTGGGCGGTTTTCGATCGAATCAGCCCACGCGCTCAAGGACGTGCGGGAGTGGTCGCCCGAACTTTTTGCCTCACGAATCTTGCCCATGGAAGAGGCGGTAATGGACTGGCCGGTGGTGGAATTGTCGGAAACCGATGCCCGTCGATTTGTCGATGGGCAGTGGATCATGAATTACAAGGTACACCGTCTTGAATCCAATGGTTTGATGAGTCTGACACATCGCTATGTGGAACGGCAGCGGCGAGAGCTCTTTCGCGTACGCACAGGCGGGAAATTTATTGCCTTTGCTTATTTCGAAGACGGATTTTTGAAACCGGAGAGAGTATTTCTAAGATGGTGAAAAATAGCGATTTGGCGGAGAAGTCAAACACCAAGACAGGCAATGCAAAACGATACAGGCACGTGATCTGGGATTGGAACGGAACCCTGATCGATGATGTATGGGTTTGTGTGGAAATACTCAATGACATGCTCCGAAAGCGGCATTTGCCTGTCGTCACAGCCGAGCGGTACCGGGAAGAATTTGATTTTCCGATCCAGGAGTATTACCGGCGAGTTGGTTTTGATTTTTCCGTCGAGCCGTATGAAAAATTGGCTCGCGAGTTTATACTCGAATATGATCGACGGCGATTTGAGTGTTCCCTTCAGCCCGGTGCTTTGCATGTGCTGCAATCCTTGGCTGACAGGGGAATTACACAATCCATTCTGACTGCCTACCATCACGAACGGCTGGATGAAATCACTCGTTTTTTCAGCATCCAGCAGTTCTTTACGCATCTGATCGGGGTGAACGATGATTTCGCCTCCGGCAAGATCGAAAACGGCAAGCGATTCATTGCCTTGCTGGATGTGCCTGCGGAAAACGTGGTTATGGTGGGGGATACCAATCATGATTACGATGTGTCGGTCGCGATGGGGATTGATTGCGTATTGATTGCATGTGGGCATCAAGCTAGGAGAAAATTGCAGGCTTGTGGCGGCAGTGGCCTGGATCAGATAAGGGATGTCCTGACGATCGTTTAACACAACCGGACTTTTACCGACGAGAAAAAATTTGCCTCAATCCGGAATTTAAAGCCGACGGTTCACTTCCCGGCCGACAAAAATAGTGATTCCCAGGAAGATGAGAAAAACGATCAAAAACAGCAGAAACAGGACCTTTGCGATTCCTGTTGCGGCGCCAGCGATACCGGAAAAACCCAGAATTGCGGCAATAAGTGCGATAATCAAAAATGTTAATGCCCATGCTAACATGATTTTCCCTCCCCTTTTGATATGGGTATAAAAAAAGAGGCCTGAAGACAAACCTTCAGCGGATTTATCCTCAGCGCCTCTGGACTGAATTTCGCCTATCCTGTCCTCCCCTGGATATCCCTACCATTTCAGGCGTAGTCGGAAATTCAGCTCCGGGCCTCCCCCAAAGGCCCCCTCATCGTTGGTAACGTGTGATTTTCGGTGGTGTGGTTATGAACTTCACAATACAACAGATCAAGCGGTTGAATCTATTCTGTGACTCTTTTACAATTCAATGATAATCAGCTACGTGGGTGTTTTCAATCGGTGGAAATACTCGTTTTCGCATCGGGGAAAACCCTGAGATTACGATCGATGCCGCATTCAGATAATCCGCATTTCCCTGGCGGTTACTGTTTGAGGCGAAAATCGGAGGGCGAGCTTCCGTACAATTGACGAAACAGTCGGCTGAAGTACAGCGGATCATGAAAACCGACCTGATAGGCGATTTGCTTGATTTCGCGAGGTGTCGTTTTAAGCAGGTGGGCAGTATGCTTCATCCGTTGCTGGATCAGATACTGCCGGATGGGTATGCCGAAGCGGCGGCGAAACAGGAGGTTCAGATGGCAGGGGGAATAGTGGACCATCGCAGCCAATTCGGTTAGTGAAATGTCAAATGCGAGATGGTCGTTCAAATGGTTTATGATCTGGTCGAGGATCTGATGATAGTAAGGAATCTCCTTGTCGTCGGTATTCGATTTATTGTCCATGATCGGCAGTGCACGGCACAGGGCATCCATCAGCAGGGCCTGAAAGTGAAGCCGGAGCTGCGGATCGTCGGCTAATTTCGGGCGGTCAGTCATGGTGATCAAATCATTATTGGGCGGCAGTTTCAATGCCAGTCGCCTGCCTGCCAGATGGTACTTTTTATCCGGTTCGTAACTGGTGATATGGAAGGCAACGAGCTGAGGGGACAGCAGAGTCCAGAGCATGGCGTAACTCGATTTTTTTCGGCCGTATCGTTCTGAATGAATCATTCCAGGCAGAAACACCCGGATTGGACCGGTGGAAAATCGCAGCCATCGGTTGTTGACGAGAATTTCGGAATTGCCATGAAGTCCGAAAATCAGTTCGGTGTGGCTGTGGGATTGGGGCTTATAAAACGGGTCACCCTCTTCCGGCATCGTGTCGACAGGGGCTTCGGGAGGGCCGAAAAAGCGTATTTGTCCCCTGGAAGCGGAGTTTAGCATGCTCTGGACGGATTCAGTAATCCAGGAACTTTCCTTGTCGTTGTTTTATCCATATGACACGATATTTATTCCATACAATTGATCTGTCGGAGTCAAGAGGAAATCCGGTAAAATCGAGTCATAATCGATAGAAGGTAATATTTAAAAGGAACCAAACAATGAGCGATATATCCCGGCCTGAACGTTATAAATTTTCAACCGACGAACTCATGGAGATGGTCGATCTGTTCAACGTCTCGCCTCAGGGTCAGAAGGCGATTCGGGATATTCTCGATCGCGAATCCCCGCCGCCCAGTTCGCCCTTGTTTCGATATTACAACGATCGCAGCAAAGTCGCTGCCCTGGAAAATGAATTTGCGAAAAAAATGGGCGTTCGATATGCCCTGGGCGTCAATTCCGGCACCAGTGCCCTGATCGCGGCCTGCTGGCGGCCCGACCGGTATGCACGTGAACGAAAGGCCGGCGAACTCTTCTGCGGCCAAAATTATCGCATGTCGGAAATGGCCGGAGCGATTGGTCTGGCCCAGTTGCGAAAACTCGATTCGGTCAACGAATCCACTCGAAAAATCTTCCATCAACTGCGGCGAGAAATCGAATTGCCCAAATGTGCCAGATGGATCGAGCCAAACGACCTGCGGCTACCAGTTGGGTGTCGTATTGGATACCACGGAACAGGCTCGCAAGGCCATTACGGCAAATATCGGTTTGGGCGGCATCGCCGGCGGCGGAACCCGCGGTGCTCGCGATTGGCACTTTTACTGGTACTGGGAGCATATCCTTGGCCGGAAGACAGCTACCCCGGAAGGATGCCCATTCAAATGTCCGCATGTCGGCAAATTGCCGAATTACTCCGAGGATATGTGCCCGCGGACCAAAGAATTCATGATGCGGACAGCGTTCATTGCCATTCAGCCGACGGATACGCCCGAATGGGCATCGGCCTGCGCTAAAGAATTTACCATAAATATAAACAAAGAATTAAAATAAAAGTGAATCATTAAAAAAGTCATGTTAAATTAAACGAAATTTATAAGGAGAAACATCATGGCAGGAAAATTCCAATTTTCGTTTGGACCCTGGAACATTCATGAAGGCGCGGATCCCTTCGGACCGACCGTCCGAAAACCGGTTGCTTTTGCGAAAAAACTTGCGATGTACAAAAAACTCGGCTTTGGTGCTGTTCAATTTCACGATGATGATGCGGTTCCCGATATGAATAAATTATCGCCGGCACAGATTGTGAAGAAGGCCCAGGCGGTTCGGAAACTGCTCGAAAATGAAGGCTTGGTCGCAGAGTTTGTCGCTCCGCGGCTCTGGGAAGATCCGCGAACGATCGACGGGGGGTATACGTCGAACGATGCCGATTGCCGAAAATATGCGATTGAACGCAGTTTGAGGACCATCGATATCGCCAATGCCCTGGGAACCAAGCTTATCGTTCTCTGGCTGGCACGCGAAGGAACCTACATCCGTGAAGCCAAGGACAGCAAGGTGGCAGTGGATCGAATCATCGAAGCCATGAATACCATGCTTGATTACGATTCGGAAATAAAGATCGCTACTGAACCAAAACCGAACGAGCCGATGGATCACACCTATATTCCCAGTACAGGCCATGCCATCGCCCTGGCATATCGAACCATCGATCCGAGTCGAGTTGGTGTCAATATCGAATCTGCTCATGCGATTCTCGCCGGACTCGATCCATCGGACGAAATGGGCTTTGCCCTGTCGTATGGTAAACTCTATACCGTGCATCTGAACGATCAAAATGGACTCAAGTTCGACCAGGATAAAACGTTCGGATCGGTGGACCTTCGCCGTGCATTTAATCAGGTTCGCATTCTCGATCAATACAACTTCGGCCGCAATGGCGAGTGGGTTGGTCTGGATATCAAAGCTATGCGCACACAAAAAGACGATGTGGCTACGAAACATCTTTCCAACAGCCGAACCATCTTCCTGCGTCTTCTGGACCTGGCTCGCAGCCTGAATCAGAAAAAGATCGATTCGCTGATCCGCCAGCGAGATTATGAAGAATTGGACATGCTGATCATGAAACATCTTCTTGGCAGCTGACCGAGTGGATCGTCAAATTGAAACGGCTCTGAATTCGGAAAAATAAAAACCGGGATGGCCGTCGGTATTGCCGGGCCAAAATGTAAAAGGCGAACAAAAATAATTCATTCCTGATCCGATGGATGGAGCATTTATGAATATCGGAGTATGTCTGGAAGCGGTTTTTGCAAATTTGCCGTTTGAAGAACGGTTGGCGAAAGTGGCTCGGTTGGGCTTTAAATTCGGCGAATTATGGTTTGTGGATAGCCTCTATAAGGGCACTCCGGAAGAGATGGCTAAATTGGCAAAGAAATATCAAGTCACTATTACCAATCGGAAGTGAAATTAATTATCCGCGAATCATACAGGAGCTTGAAACCCTGAACTACAAGGGCGTTTTTGGCCTGGAATATTTTCCCGAACTGCCCGACGAGGAATCTCTGAAGAAAACCTTGACGTTTCTGCAAGGGAAATAGGATGAATGCGATTCGGTTAACTAAATCGAATTGGCAAGATGTTCTCCAACTCGATTATCAAAGCGGGGTCGATGGAGCCAACGATTGGGCGCTCGTTCGCCCGCCACAGGATGGAGTGGATACTTGGATCGTCTGCATTCATGGTCATGGTTCCCACGGCGACCAACTATACACCCGGCCAGATATACGCGACCTGTGGCTGCCAAATTTCCAAAGTCTCGGATTTGGCATTATGACACGCAATCTTCGCGACAATACATGGATGGCTCCTGCTGCAGCCGACGATCTGAAAGATCTGATTACCTATCTGCGAACGCAATACGACGCACATCGATTTATCTTCGCCAGTGGTTCGATGGGCGGAACCAGCAACCTGATTTACGCGGTGCTCCATCCGGAAGATGCTGATGCCGTCATTGCTCTCTGTCCCGCCAGTGATTTGACTTCATATTATGCGTGGTGCCGTGAGCGAAATGCCGGAATCATTCTCGAAATTGCCGACGCAATCGAATCGGCCTATAGTGGCGATCCCAGCCGGCGGCAAAAAATTTATAATAAGCATTCAGCAGTGAAAAATTGCCGGCAACTGACGATGCCTTTGTACGTGGTTCACGGCACATCGGATCCTATAATCCCCGTTTCGCAGTCTCGAAATTTGATGGACAAAATGTCGGGTTCGCCGAAGCTATTTTATGATGAAATTACAAACGGTGGACACGATTCGCCATTGTCTTATATGCCGAATGCGCTGGATTGGATCGCCGCCCAGCTGTAGGATTTCCTGATGCAATCGTTTCAGGGGAAAAATTCGTGGTGGGGGGCGGACCTAGATCTGTTGCAAATATACAATTTTGCCCTTCTTTTCAATCTTTTGCCGAAAAAGACAGGTTTATACAAAAGGTCGGATTATACTTGAATTTTAACAGGTCGGAATTCTATGATTAAAGGGTTATGAATACGAACATATGCGGACGGCCGCAAATGCGAAGGGCCTATAGCTCAGTTGGTTAGAGCAGGTGACTCATAATCACCGGGTCGCAGGTTCGAGTCCTGCTGGGCCCATTCGGTTTCTACTCCCTTGCCGCACATTGCCACATCTTGCCGGAAGCGGTCGTTTTGGCTATTTCTCTCGGTTATATCGCGGTCTTCATTTTCATAATTTTCGGAGTTTCCCGATGATTGCATCTTGCCAGACGTTGCCGCTGAATTATCCTGATGTACCTTCGGATGAGGACCAAAATGCGCACCAGATTTTGGGGACAGGTCACCGTGTCGACGTTAAAGCCGGACAAACTCCTTCAGGAGATATGCTCGATTCCGTTACTCGAATCCGAGAAACTTTTGAATCGATTAGCAAAACACAAGCTATGGTCCATTACGGTGGGGAGATGAAACAGACTCAAAAACAAGGCTTAATCCTGCCTTGGAAATTAATACAGGAGAGAACCTGGTGAGAAATCGAAAACGAATAAGCTGCAAGTTATTGCAGACGATTCAATATATCGCTCAAAAGAGCTTGAAAAGAGATAAATCAACAGAATATTATAGGTATATAATAATACATGTATGGTATGATCTGGTTATGGCAAGAAATCTGAAATATAAGTGGGAACAATTATCGGACATTCTATTATCGAAAATAGAATCAGGGGAATGTCTGCCAGGACATAAACTGCCTTCCGAAAAGGAGTTATGTGCCAGTTTTGGTGTTAGCCGTGTTTGTGTCCGAATGGTTCTGGACCAGTTGGAAAACCAAAAGAAGATTGTCCGATTGCCGGGTAAGGGGGCGTTTGTCGGGAGCATTTATGATTTACCTTTTGAACATCGTCCTGTATCTCATTTGATTGCGTTAACGACATTTGGTTTGCCGAGCGAAGCTCCGACGATGACATTCATGGAGAATATCAGTGAGGTAGTTCGCCCCAAGGGGTATCATCTCATTGTAGAATGTATTTACGATGATCCGGAGTTTGAAAGGAATGCCGTTAAAAATTTGCTCCAAAAAGGTTGTGATGGTTTTATTCTAACGGCAACGGCTCAAAAAAGTGACGACAAATATACTGACAATAGTGAATATTATAAGCATTTGTCAGAAAAAAATATCCCATTTATCATTTTTGATCGATTTATTGCCAATGACCTCTGGAGTACGGTGAGTTATCAAAC
>CAYMXC010000080.1:0-9505 GCA_964394135.1 uncultured Phycisphaerae bacterium | reverse complement strand
GGTCAGTTTGGTCGTGGTGATGTTCTTGCTCACAGGATGCGAATGCAACAAGTGTGTAAAGAAACCCAAATGTGAACCGAAGGCAAAGTGTCCGCCAAAAGCTCAGGCCAAGTATAATGTTCAGTGCAATCCATGTTACGCGCGTGGTGTAGAAGCCCGCAGTACGCAACGGGATTCAGGGACAACAGTGAAAACAAAACGATATTGTCCTCCCTGCCCACCCAATCCCAAGGCATGTAACGTTTGCGAACCTCCGCGTACACCAAAGGCCATGCCATGCCAGGTAAGTTGTCCACCCAAAAGGTGTAAGTAAAGATCAAATTGCAACAGAAGTGAAGCCGTTTGGGCAGAAATGGACACGTAACGGAGAACGCATCCAAGCTCCGGGCATAGAATTGAATATACTATATTGCAACCGTTTAATTCGACCAGGAGGGGATTGGGCTCAAGCGAATTCCAAAGTCAGTACGCATGGAAAGTATGGGCTGTAAGCAGGAAGTAAGAAAAAAATATTAGAGGCGTATTGATATGCCAATCTCTTTTTGGTCGTATTAACGGATTGCGGCATTTGGTCAGATGTTCACGGGCAGGGGGCCAAATTTGCCGGGAGCGACCATGGCTGACTTATTGCCAAAATTGGAGTCGGATAGAATCCTGAACCTCAAAGGCCATCATGGTGGATGCCGGGCGGCTTTGCAGATACAGCCCTGGGGTGTGACATGAAAACGGTCTGTAAACACCGAACAACAACTTGTCACATCCGAAACCGGCCTTTGTCGCCAACTTCAAAGTATCATCACAGGTATAAGATTGCGAGCCATGCGGTACATGGGGTCAAGGTGGCATTGAGCAAGAATATTTTGGCGCAAATGCAGGGGGCTCCTCAATCTGCCCTTCTAAAGTCCGAACAAAGGTTGAAGGAGATTATTGACTTCCTTCCCGATGCTACCTTTGCAATTGATATTAAAGGCAAAGTCATTATCTGGAATCGTGCGATGGAAACGATGACGGGCATCAGTGCAAAGGAAATGTTGGGTAAGGGAAATTACGAATATGCTATACCATTTTATAATATACGCCGGCCGATGCTCATTGATCTTGTTCTTCACCCCGATATCGATATCACAAAATCTTATTTTCGTCTTGAAAAGAACCAAGATACCCTTTATGCCGAAACATATGTTCCAGGTCTTACGACACAGGGGCGATATACATGGTCCATGGCAACTCCGCTTTACGATTTACAAGGGAAAGTCGATGGAGCGATCGAAACAATTCGTGACATCACCGATCGTAAACGACATGAGGAACAGCTGCGACAAACAACAAGCGAACTCAAGTCGATATTTCAAGCATTTCCCGATTTGTTTTTTCGATTGGACAACCAGGGCCGGATTCTGGAGTACAAGTCCGGTCAGCCGTTGGAATTTTATACCCCTCCCGAGTTGTTCATGGGCCGACGAATGCAGGACGTGCTTCCGAAAGAAGCGGGACAATGTTTTGCCGATGCCATCGATCGTGTGAAAGCGACACGAGAGATGGTGAGCATTGAATACGATCTACCTATCCGCGGCCAGGTCCAATATTACGAGGCCCGGCTTATGCCTTTGTTTGACGACCAGATTATTGTGATCGTTCGGAACATCACCGAACGGCGAAATGCGGAAATATCGCTCAAAGAATCGGAGCAGCGGCTAAATGATATCATCAATTTTTTGCCCGATCCGGTACTTGCCATCGATAATCATGGGCGGGTGATCGTGTGGAACAAGGAAATCGAGCAGCTTACCGGAATAAAGGCTTCTGATATCCTGCATAAAGGCAATTATGAGTATGCAATTCCATTTTATGGCTATCGCCGGCCATTTTTGATTGATTTGATAATCAACCCCGATCTTATCAATGAAAAGTACTATTCGAAGATCGAGAAAATCGATTCCACGCTGGTAACGGAAGTTTATTTACCGAACTTTCGAGGCGGCTCATATTTTTGGGTCAAAGCAAGCCCGTTGCTTGATACGCATGGAAATCTTTTCGGTGCAATTGAAGCGATTCGTTGCACAACCGAACGTAAAATCTTTCAGGATGCTTTGAAACAAAGCGAAGAACGGTTTAGGGCGATTGTCGAAAATACCAGCGATCTGGTTTGGGATGTCAACGCAGAGGGGATTTATACATATGTGAGTCCAAAAATAAAAGACTTATTGGGTTACGAGCCGGCGGAAGTGATCGGTCGTACTCCATTCGATCTTATGCCGCCCGACGAGGCGACTAAAATCCGCGAATATTTAAGTGATATCCAGAGGAAACCACGTCCGATTATTCGAATGGAAAATAAAAATCTTAAAAAAGATGGTACTTTGGTTGTCCTGGAGAGCAACTTTGTTCCGTTTTTTGACGATGAGGGAAAATTATCCGGATTTCACGGTATCGACCGCGACATCACGGATCAGAAAAAAGCCGAGGATGCACTCAAGGCTTCCGAGGCCAATTATCATGCCATTTTCGATGCGGTCAACGATGCCATAATTGTCTTTGATATTGAAACTGGCAAGGTGCTCGATATTAATAGGAAAGCCTGCGAAATGTGGCAATGTACCCGTGAGGAAGCATTAACACGCTATTATGGTCAACCCTGGCCCCAGGAGTCGCCATATTCCACTGAGGATGCAAAACGATGGTTGGAAAAAGTGGCGAAGGGAGAATCGCAGCTGTTTGAGTGGCGGGCTACTTACAAAACTGGACAAGTAATCTGGCTTGAAGTCAGTCTGCGTCGTGCAGTCCTGAATGATCGTCCTTGTATTCTATCTGTTGTACGGGATATTACCGAACGAAAACAATGGGAGGAGGAAATTCAGAAGCTAAATGAAGAGCTGGAAAATCGAGTAATTGAACGAACACGTCAGCTACAAGTATCCAATAAAGAACTTGAGGCCTTCTCCTATTCCGTTTCTCACGATTTGCGTGCGCCGCTTCGTAGCATCGACGGGTTCAGTCAGTCGCTGCGAGAGGATTGCTATGAAAAACTCGACGCACAGGGTCAGGATTTTCTGGATCGTATTCAAGCCGCTAGCCGCCGCATGACCCAGCTGATCGACGATCTGCTCAATTTGTCCCGCGTCACACGGTGGGAAATGCATCGGGAGAACGTGGATTTAAGCACAATGGCGCGAAGCATCGCCGGCGAACTGCAGGCCGGCCAACCGGAACGAAAAGTGGAGTTTGTCATCAGTCCGGGATTAACCGCTACCGGTGATCCTAGCCTGCTTCGTATCGTTATTCAGAACCTGCTCGGTAATTCCTGGAAATTCACTTCGCATCATGCAACAGCTCGAATTGAATTTGGGGCAATATCGGAAAACGAAAAGACGATCTATTTCGTTCGCGACGATGGGGCCGGATTTGATATGGCGTATGCAGGAAAATTGTTTTCTCCGTTCCAACGGCTGCACACAACGCGGGAATTTTCCGGTTCCGGAGTGGGCCTGGCAACAGTCCAGAGGATCATTCACCGCCATGGTGGCCGAATCTGGGCCGAAGGAAAAGTAGAACAAGGCGCTACTTTTTACTTTACCCTGGAATCGGATATTCATGGGGAAATGTCTGAAAATGATCCATTAAACAAAAAAGAATAATATAATTTAAAATGAGCGGCTGATCGTATAGTGATCGATTTTGGAAAGGGGGTGAAACTTTGAAATGCCGACTCTTTTGCGGGTGTTAATAGTGGAAGATTCGGAAGACGATGCCATGCTTCTGGTACGTCAACTCATGCGGGGCGGGTATGAACCGACTTACGAAGTGGTTTCCACGCCGAACGCTATGGCGCAAGCCTTGACGAAAGAATGGGATGTAGTAATCTCCGATTATTCCATGCCTCAATTCAGCGGCCTGGCTGCGCTGGATTTACACAAGCAGAAAAAAACCGACGTGCCCTTCATCATTGTATCAGGTGTGATCGGGGAAGAAACCGCCGTAGCCGCCATGAAAGCGGGGGCCCATGATTATATTATGAAAGGCAATCTGGCCCGCCTTGTTCCTGCCATCGAAAGGGAGATTCGCGAAGCTGCGATTCGTCGAGATCGACGCCGCGCTGAAGAGGACCTGCGGGAAACACAGCGGGTCCTTTTGACGCTGCTCAGCAATCTGCCCGGAATGGCGTATCGTTGCAGAAATGATCCTGACTGGACCATGGAATTTGTCAGCGAAGGATGCCTGGAGCTGACGGGCTATTTGCCCGAGGATCTGATCAACAATAAAAATATTTCGTATGCCAAGATCATTGTTCCGGAGGACCGGAATATCGTATGGAACAGTATTAATGAGGCTCTGAAATCAAATAATGCATTCCAGGTATTATATCGTATTAAGACCATCAGGGGAGAAATCAAATGGGTATGGGAAAAGGGTCGGGGGGTTTATTCACCATCGGGTTCATTCGTTGCGTTGGAAGGATTTATTTCCGATATTACCGAACGGAAAGAAGCTGAGGAAAAACTCCGGACTTCGTTACAGGAAAAGGATGTTCTCTTGAAGGAAATACATCATCGGGTTAAGAACAACCTTCAGGTCATATACAGTCTGTTAAGCCTGCAGTCGGGGTATGTTCGGGATCCGCAATTTCTAGCGATGTTCCAGGAGAGCAGAAACCGAATTAAGTCCATGGCGATGATCCATGAGGTTTTATATCAATCCAAGGATTTAGCCAGTGTGAATATTTCCAAATATATCAATGCACTGGTTGACAACCTGTTTCGTTCATACGGAGTTAATCCTTCCAATGTCGGCATAAATTTGGATGTGGGGGATGTCCGTTTGAGTTTTGATACTGCGATTCCCTGCGGCTTGATCATCAACGAACTGGTGTCGAATTCACTGAAATATGCCTTTCCCGACGGCCGGACTGGACATATCTATGTCGGTCTGCATTCCACCGATGAAGGAACGTATGTGCTCGCCATCCGAGATGATGGAGTGGGTATGCCTGAGTCGATGGATTTTCGCACCACGTCGACACTCGGCCTGCAACTGGTTACCACCCTGACCGAGCAATTGGGAGGATCGATTGATTTGGATCGAACCAACGGAACGAAATTTACAATAAAGTTTAACGAAACTAAATCTGTGAAAAGGAGGCCGGAAAAATGACTCAAGCTAATATTTTGGTTGTCGAAGACGAAAATATCGTGGTCAAGGACATCCAGAACCGACTGAAAAATATGGGATATAACGTTCCTGTTGTGACCGCCACGGGGGAAGATGCCATCAATAAGGTACTGGAAACCCATCCCGATTTGGTTCTGATGGATATCATGCTGAAGGGACAGATCGACGGAGTGACCGCGGCTGAAACCATCAAAACCAAATATGATATTCCCGTGATTTACGTGACGGCCTATTCGGATGAAAGCACACTCGATCGTGCCAAAATATCCGAGCCTTACGGATATCTGCTCAAACCCTTCGAGGAACGCGAGCTCTACACTACGATTGAAATGGCCTTGTACAAGCACAAAATGGAGAAACGCCTCAAAGAAAGCGAACAGTGGCTCTCTACGACCCTCAAGAGCATCGGAGATGCCGTTATTGCCACGGATCGCAACGGACGCATTGCCTTTATGAACCCCGTCGCTGAAAATTTCACCGGCTGGAAGCAAGGCGAGGCAATGGGACATGATCTGATGGAGGTCTTTAACATTATTGATGAAAAAACCAGAACTCATGTCGAAAATCCAGCAACAAGAATCCTTCGTGAGCGGACGGGATTCAAACTCGACTATAATACTTCGCTCCTGGCCAGGGATGGAACTGAAATTCCAATCGACGACAGTGCTGCGCCTATTGTTAACGACAAGGGCGATATCCACGGCATCGTTTTGGCATTTCACGATATCACCGAGCGAAAAATGGCCGAAAAAGTACTGCGCCAGCACGCCCAGTACCTGATCAAACGTGTTAAGGAACTGCATTGCCTTTACTCCATTTTTCGAATCGTGGAAAAATCCGGCTGTTCGATGGATGAAGTTCTTCTGCAGACAGTCAACAACATTCCAGCTGCCTGGCAATATCCGGAAGATACATGCGCACGGGTACGCGTCGGAACCAGAGAATTTGCTACGGAAAATTTCCGCGAAACCTCATGGCGATTGGCCGCCGACATCAATACTTTCAACTCGCCGACTGGAACGCTGGAAGTTTTTTACCTGAACCAGAAACCAGATAAAGATGAAGGCCCGTTCCTGAAAGAAGAACGAAATTTGCTTGAAGCGATTGCACTCCAACTCGGGCACGTTGTCGAACGGCTGCAAACCGCGGAATCGATGTGATAACCGCACGATAATCGGCAGACTGCTATTCATGCCGCCAGCATACAATCTGATCTTGCCCGGCGACGGAAAAGATTTTCTTCACATTTCCTATTTAATGAGGGTATATTGATCGAAAAAGGATCAAATATGCCAAAATCAATTGCAGTTTTAACCAGCGGCGGTGATGCCCCGGGAATGAATGCCGCTATCCGAGCGGTTGTTCGCGTCGGTATCGCCGAAGGATTTCAGGTATTGGGTGTAAATCGTGGTTTGCAAGGTCTGATCGACGATCAATTTCTGCCCATGACCGCAAGAAGTGTTTCAAATATCATCCAGCGAGGAGGTACTATTCTCCACACCGCCCGATCGGAGGAATTTCGAACAGACGAAGGTAGAAAAAAGGCCGCTGCAAATCTGGACAAACATAATATCTCCGCACTGATCGCCATCGGAGGCGATGGTACGTTCCATGGTTGTGTTGAACTTGCCAAATGCTGGTCGGGGCAGGTCATCGGTGTGCCGGGAACCATCGACAACGATTTGTTCGGCTCCGATTTTACAATCGGGTTCGATACCGCCATCAATACGGCTTTGGATGCGATCGATCACCTTCGGGATACTGCCGATTCTCATGATCGGTTTTTCCTTGTCGAGGTGATGGGCCGATGGGCTGGTTATATCGCCCTGACTACCGCAATAGCAGGGGGGGCCGAACAGGTCATCCTGCCAGAATATGACAAGAATATCTGTCAAATCGCACAAATTCTGGAAAACGGTCGAAAACAGGGAAAAACCAGCGGCATCGTCATTGTGTCTGAACGCGGCAGTGAAGGCAAAATTTACCAAATAGCTGAAGAATTGGAAAAATGTGGCAATTATCAATACCGCGTTACCATCCTTGGACATATTCAACGTGGAGGCTCTCCCACCGCACAGGATCGAGTGTTGGCCACCAAACTCGGCGCCTATGCCGTCATGCTTGCCAAAGAAGGTAAGACCGGTGTCATGGCCGGCGAAATCGCAGGCAAACTTGTCGCTACGCCCCTGACAGAAACCTGGACCCGAAAAAAAGACAAACCGCTCGATGATTTTCTGCTTAAAATCATTCCGGCACTGTCTCAATAGCGTTCTCAGTGAAGCATAAGAATTATTTACAAATTCCAAAACATTGCTTGTGCTTGACTTGCTTTATTGAGGCGCTATGATCTTTAATTGCAAAGCAAAACCGCTTGTCTTGTCCTTGACAAGACTGTTGGTTGTTGGTAACGTCAAAACCGTTCCATTTATAAATAATTTATTTTTACAAATCACGAATTGAGATGGAAATGGCAGAAAAGAAAACGCAGAACAAAAAAAGCACAGCTGGTGAAGGCAAATCGCTGGTGATTGTAGAATCTCCGGCGAAAGCCAAAACAATCAATAAATATCTCGGCTCGAATTTTGTCGTGCGAGCATCGATGGGACATGTGCGCGATCTGCCGCCCCGAAAATTCGGGGTCAATATGGAAAAACATTACGAACCGACCTATGAAATCCTGCCAACTCGAAAAAAAATCGTCGATGAACTGAAAAGCCAGGCTCAAAAAGCCTCGGAAATCTATCTGGCGACAGACTTGGATCGAGAAGGAGAGGCGATTGCCTGGCATCTGGCGCAGTCACTGGGAATTTCCGACGAAAAAGCAAAACGGGTCATTTTTAACGAAATTACAAAACACGCGATCCAGCAGGCCTTTGAACATCCGCATAATCTCGATCTTGACAAGGTCAATGCCCAGCAGGCACGGAGAATCCTTGACCGCATCGTCGGTTACCAGCTCAGTCCGCTTTTGTGGAAAAAAATCGCCAAAAAATTATCCGCAGGACGTGTTCAATCAGTGGCCGTCAGACTCGTCGTTGAACGCGAAATGGAAATCGAAAAGTTCGTCCCGGAAGAGTATTGGTCGGTTTCGGCCATTCTTCATGCCGGCGAACACGGCGATGAGGCCAGGCGAGACTATGACAATTATCTGAAAGTAAGCAAAGATCAGACAGACAATGATAAATTGAAATTGATCTTTCAAAAACACTCCCTGTTCCGGGCCGACCTCGTTCAGTTTGATGGCCAGACATTCAAAGCCGCAAACACTGACCAGGCTAACAACGTTCTTTCCGCCTTGAACAATGCCCAATATCGGATATCAGCAATTCAGAAAAAGGAGCGACTGGAGAAACCGCCGGCTCCGTTTACCACCGCCACACTCCAGCAGCAGGCGGCCACAAGGCTTCGTTTCGCCACCGAGCGAACGATGCGTATTGCTCAGCAATTATATGAAGGCGTGGAAATGGGCAGTCAGGGTGCGGTCGCCCTCATTACTTATATGCGTACCGATTCGACCCACCTGGCTCCTGAAGCCATCAACGCAGTCCGGCAACACATCTCGGAGCACTACGGCCGTGATTATGTGCCTGAAAAACCGAATTTCTATGCAGCCGGAAAGAGGGCACAGGAAGCCCACGAAGCTATTCGTCCGACAGACGTCAACCTCCGACCTCAGGACGTAAAAGATTTCCTCTCCCCCGACCAGCTAAAACTTTACAGTCTGATCTGGCGACGTTTCGTGGCCTGCCAGATGACTCCGGCACGCTGGGACGTGACCGACGCCATCATCACCGCCTCGACTCCGCAACATACCGGGCAATTCAAATCCATCGGACGAATCCTAGCCTTCGCGGGCTTTTTGACCATGACTCCGGAACGCATGGAAGGAGCCGATGCAATTCTGCCGCCGCTAAACATGGATCAGACCTTGCAGCTAATCAAACTCGACGGCGAGCAGCACTTCACCCAGCCGCCTCCGCGATATAATGAAGCATCCCTTGTTCGCATCCTTGAAGCCCAGGGAATCGGTCGGCCAAGTACCTACGCAACGATCATCTCCACGATTCAAGACCGCGGATATGTCAAAAAAGAAGACAACAAATTTTTCCCTACCGATCTGGGTCGGGTAGTCACCGAACAGCTCATTCTTCATTTCCCGCAGATCATGGATGTCAAATTCACAAGTCACATGGAAGAGCAGCTCGACAAGATTGAAGAAGCACATCTCGATTGGGTTGCGGTTCTGGATGAATTTTACGAACCATTCAGCAAATCGCTCGAAAAAGCGGTGGAAAATATGGAAAAACATACGCTCGCCAGCAAATATACATGCGAGCAA
>CAYMXC010000079.1:0-9574 GCA_964394135.1 uncultured Phycisphaerae bacterium | reverse complement strand
TGTCCTTGGGCGGATAGCCCACCAGCGCCAGTTCCGGAAAAATTACCAGTTCGGCATTTTCATCTCGAGCCCGGCTTATGAAATTCAGTATTTTTTCAACATTGAGTTCAAATGCCCCGATCGTTGGGTTAATCTGTGCCAAAGCGATTTTCATATCAATCAATCCTTATCCTTTTTCCTGTTTGAATTATTGTCGCAATTTGCCGGGAAATAGCAATGGGAAATGGACAGGGATTTAACGATATCGGCGATGTTGTGCGTCGGCAATTGACCGTCGATTGTTTCTTTATTCCACCGTCACGCTCTTGGCCAGGTTGCGGGGTTTATCGATGTTGCAGCCGCGTAAAACAGCCACATGATAGGCCAGAAGCTGAAGTGGAATGATCGTCAGCAGCGGTTCGAGCGATTCGACAGTCGCCGGCACGGTGAAACAAAAATCGCATTTTTTCGCAAGTTCGGTATCGCCTTCGGTCAAAACTGCCACAATGGTTCCGCCGCGAGCCTTGACCTCTTCGATATTGCCGATGATCTTATCGTATTGACTGGAGTGAGTGGCGATGAAAACCGCGGGCATCCGTGGATTGACAAGGGCGATCGGCCCATGTTTCATTTCCGCCGCGGGCATGCCCTCGGCATGAACATAGCTGATTTCCTTGATCTTCAGCGCCCCTTCCAGAGCGACAGGATAGTTGTAACCGCGGCCAAGATACAGCCAATTTTCTCGGCCGGCCAGATTTTCGGCGACTTTGCGGATGTTGTCCGATTGCTGGAGGATTTTTTCGATTTTTTCCGGAATCTTGTCCAGTTCCGCGATGAACTTATTGAAATTGGCGGCAGACAGATGCTTGCGCCGACCGAGGAATGCCGCCAGCATGGCCAAAACTGTAACCTGACCGGTGAATGCTTTCGTGCTGGCGACTCCGATTTCCGGTCCGACGTGCAGATACACGCCGGCGTCGGTCTCACGGGCAATGGTCGAGCCGACCGTGTTGACGATCCCGATCGCCATGGCGCCCTTCTCCTTGGCTTCACGAAGGGCGGCAAGAGTATCGGCCGTCTCGCCGGACTGGCTGATGGCACAAATTACGGTATTGTCGTCGATAATGGGGTTGCGATATCGAAATTCGCTGGCGTATTCAGTCTCAGTGGGAATACGTGCAATATCTTCGAAAAGATATTCTCCAACCAGCCCAGCATGCCAGGCGGTCCCGCAGGCAGTGAAGATGAAACGGCGGGCTCTTGTCAGTTCGCGGGCAAAGTTGGCAATCCCACCCAGGTGGATTGAACCTTCACGGGTATTTAGCCGACCACGCATGCACATTCGAACCGACTGCGGCTGTTCAAATATTTCCTTGAGCATGAAGTGCTGAAAGCCGTCGAGTTCGATCTGCTCGAGCTTCCATTCGACTTGCTGTATATCCTTGGCGACAGGAACGGCGTCGAGTGTGGTGGTACGAAAACCCTCACGTGTGATAATGGCCATTTCGCCGTCGGATAAATAAATAACCTGATTGGTATGTTGAATGATAGCGGAAGCATCGGACGCAACGACAAATTCGTTTTTACCTATGCCGATGATCAGAGGCGAACCCTTGCGGGCAGCGACAATCTTGTCGGGCTGATCGGCACTGATGACCGCGATGCCATAGGTGCCCTGGATTTCCGACAAAGCGGATCGGACCGCCTGCTCGAGATTTCCATCGGTATAAAAATGCCCGATCAGTTTGGCCAGCACTTCCGTGTCAGTCTCGCTTTGAAACTTGAGGCCGAGGTCTTCAAGGAATTTTCGCAAGGCTGCGTAATTCTCAATAATGCCGTTATGAACCAGTGCGATTCGACCGGTATGATCCAGATGCGGATGAGCGTTGTTTTCGTTTGGTGCGCCGTGGGTGGCCCAGCGGGTGTGAGCGATGCCGATCGTCGAGCCGTTGAAGCGATCGTCAACCTTTGCTTCCAGGTTGCTGATCCGACCTTTGGCCTTTTCGACCACCAGCTGATCGGCGTTGATCACAGCAATACCGGCAGAGTCATACCCGCGATATTCCAGCCGTTTCAGTCCCTCGAGCAAAATTTCCGATGCCACCTTGGATCCGAGATAACCGACGATTCCACACATAACTCATCCCTCTAAAATAATACATCTATTGATATCGGCAATTTGGGCCGGCACCTTGTGTAACTTGTGATCATCGTGTAAATTTCATATTTTTACCGACCGATTTTATCATGAACAATCTGCATGACTTGATTTGTTTCGCAAGCTATTGCGTCCTTCATAGGTTCGATTTCAGTCCGGACTTTACCTATAAAATCAGTATCAGCGATATATTTGAGGTTGATTTCGACGTTCAGGAGCGCGCCGTCGAAGGCCCCTTTCGCCAAGGCCGCCGCCACTCCGACATCGGAAACCAGTTGGATCGTCCCTTTTTCGCCAAGTTCGATCAACATAGACATCAATGTCCGGCAGCAGCGGGCGATATTCAGCGGAGGCTGGCACGCAGCCTTACACGCTTTTTCGATCGCCTCGCGGCGGATTTGCTTCTGTTCATCGGTATCCTTCGGCAGGCCGTAGGCGTAGCCCATCTGGGAATGGAAAATATCGACATCCGCCTGCATCAAATCGGTCAGGGTTTTTCTTTCCCGTTCGAATTGATCGAGCAATTCCTGTATGCGAGGCGCAACCTCTTCATATTTCTTTTTGCCCAGTGTGAAATGGCAGACCATCGACCCCAGCGCCGATGCCAGGGCGCCAACCAGTCCGCAGGCACTTCCGCCGCCGGGTGCATCGAGCTTTCCCGCCAGGTCGTCCAGATATTTTTGCATCGGTTGACTGATGTACGGCTGCATCATTATATCATGCTCCATGAATAACTATATGCCCAGATCGGCCTTGACGAAAAGCGATTCGAACTGAAATCCCGCCTTTTCGATATTTTCCCGCGCACCTTCCTGTCGGTCGATAACTGCAACAATTCTGGTCACCTGAGCACCGGCATCCTTCAGCGACTTGGCGGCCTCGAGCACCTGGCCACCCGTAGTGGCGATATCTTCCACCAGAAGCACCTTTTTGCCCGCAGGGTTCGGGCCTTCGAACTGCTTGCTCGTTCCGTAATCTTTTTTGCTGTTGCGGATAATGATAAACGGTTTATTGGTCTCCAATGAAACCGCAGCGGCAAGAGGCACCCCGCCAAGTTCAGCCCCCCCGATCAAATCGACATCCGGGTCCACATGCTCGCTGAAACGATGTGCCAACTGACGAAGAATGTCAGGCTGGGTCTCAAAGAGATACTTGTCAAGATAATATTTGCTCGTGCGCCCGCTCCGAAGGACGAAATTTCCTTCCAGGTAGGCGGCTTGTTTGATCTTTTTCGCTAATTCATCCATGAATGGTTCCTTTCAGTCGCCCCGTGGGGCAAAATGGATTTAATGTCATACCTTGACCTGGCCAATGACGTTAAGGTCTTTTTTGTACCGACGCCGCACCGGCTGAACGCTGCTTTTGATGAATTCGTCCACCTGCCGATCCGCGCGGCCGGTAAATCGTTTCGGATCGAGTAATTTGGCAATATCGATTTTCGCAAACGCGTCGTCTGATTTGAGCCTGTCGATCAAATCGTTGGGCTTGCCGAACTGTTTGACCTGGGCCGCCGCCGCCTGGGAGTGCTGCCGGATTCTTTCATGCAGGGCCTGACGGTCGCCACCCGCTTTGACCCCCGCCATGAGTATTTCTTCCGTCGCCATGAACGGCAGTTCCGCCTGGATGTGCTGTGCAATAACGTTGGGATAGACGACCAGCCCCTCGACGACGTTGAGAACGATGTTGAGCATGCCGTCTGCGGCGAGGAACCCTTCCGCCAGGGTAATCCGTCGATTTGACGAATCATCCAGCGTACGCTCAAGCCATTGTTCGGCATGAGTCTGAAGAACCGATTGTGTAAGGCTGATCAGAAACCTCGCCAATCCCGTGGCCCGCTCCGATCGCATCGGATTGCGCTTGTACGCCATCGCCGATGAGCCGACCTGTTTCGATTCAAACGGCTCTTCGATCTCCTTCATCCCCGCCAGAAGCCGAATGTCGTTAGCAAACTTGTGAACTCCGGCCGCAATGCTGGCCAGGGCAAATATGATCTCACTGTCAATTTTTCGCGTATAAGTCTGGCCGGTTACAGGAACGATTTTTCTAAAGCCCATCTTCCGGGCAAATATCTGTTCGAGTTTTTTGACCTTCGCCTCGTTGCCGTTGAACAGGGCAAGGAAACTTGCCTGCGTGCCCGTCGTACCCTTGATCGATCGAAACGGCAGATTGTCTAACAGCGATTCCAGATTCGTTAGGTCGCGGCAGAAATCATAACACCAGAGACACGCCCGTTTGCCGACCGTCGTCAATTGAGCCGGCTGATAGTGCGTAAATCCCAGCGTGGGCAGATTGCGGTATTTTTTGGCAAAATTTCCCAGCCGGTCGATGATGTTCGCCAAATATCGACAGATGAGACGCCCCGCTTCTCGCATCTGGATCAATTCCGAATTATCGGTTATTTCGCAGGACGTCGCGCCGAGGTGAATGATCCGCCGGGCGGCAGGTGCCGCGTCCCCAAAGGTGTGAATATGAGCCATCACGTCGTGCCGAAGCTCACGCTCATACTTTTCCGCTTTGGCAAAATCGATATCTTCGAGATGCCGGCGCATCTGAGCCAGCGCGTTTTGGGGAATATCCAGCCCGAGTTCCCGCTCGGTTTCAGCCAGCGCCAGCCACAGTCGACGCCACGTCGAAAATTTCCACTGAGCGGAAAATATCGTCTGCATCGCCATTGATGCATTCCTGCTGGCAAGCGGACTGACAAATTTTGAATAATTTTCCATGATCTTTACTCCGAGATTGACCCTCAATATGATAGTCTGGGAAACCGTCGGGGTAAAGGACGTTTCTGATCAGCTCTGTTTTTCCGGCTCGGTTTCTTCAGAGACAGTGCTCTGCTTTTTGGAGGGAAGATTGGTTCGATAGTCTTCGGTCCGATGGCGGACAATTTCACCCTCGATCATATAGATGACATCCTCAGCGATATTTGTGGCATGGTCGGCGATGCGCTCAATATGACGTGATGCCGACAACAGGTGAATCAGACTTTCCATCTGTTCCGGATGAGCGCGAATGCCCTCCTGCACCTGAATATACATCTTGCGGTTGATTGCATCGACTTCGTCGTCATCGAAACAAACCTCCCTCGCCAGGCCGGCATCCATAGTAACCAGAGCATCTAGGCTGCGTTTGAGCATGGACCGTGCTTTTTGGATCATCTCGATAAAATCAAATGGTATATTGACATTTGCCTGCTCGCTGGAAGAAAGGAATAACGCCCGCTCGGCAATATTGACACCCAGGTCACCTATGCGCTCCAGGTCGTTGTTGATTTTCAGTACGGCAACGATGAACCGCAAATCCACCGCCACCGGCTGATACAACGCGAGAATCTTGAGACAATCTTCCTCCACCTCCACCTCCATGTGGTCAATATCTACGTCGTGCTCGATGACTTGCCTGGCCATTTCGGCGTCCCGTTCCTTTAGCGCATGCACCGATTTGCGAAGGCTTTCCTCCACAATCGCTCCAAGGGCAAGAATCTTCTTCTTCAGCCGCTCGATCTCTCTCTGCAAATGCCTCAACATAATATAGTCTCCTCGGGAATAGTTTATCCGAAACGACCGGTAATATAATCCTCGGTCTGCTTCTTCGTCGGCCGACGGAATATCTGATCCGTAAGACCGAACTCCACCAGATTTCCGCCGTAGAAAAATGCCGTATAGTCGGAAACACGAGCCGCCTGCTGCATATTGTGTGTGACCAGAACGATGGTGAATCGTTTTTTCAGGCTTTCGATCAGATCCTCGATCTTGGCGGTGGCCACCGGATCGATCGCTGAGCTCGGCTCGTCCATCAAAAGCAGTTCAGGCTCAATCGCAATCGCCCGGGCGATGCACAATCGCTGCTGCTGACCCCCAGACAAATGAGTACCAGGCTGATTCAGATTATTTTCCACTTCCTTCCACAATGCCGCACGCTTGAGCGAATCTTCCACACGGTCAGCCAGTTCGCTACCGGTCATCGAATAATGCAGACGAAGGCCGTACGCGACATTTTCGAAGATGCTCATCGGAAACGGGCTTGGCTTTTGAAAAATCATGCCGACCTTCTTTCGCAATTCCAGTAGATCGGTGGATTCAGAAAGGATATTCTCGCCGTCGAGCAAAATTTCTCCCTCGGCACGCTGATCACGATACAGTTCGAATATCCGGTTATAGCAGCGAATGTGAGTGGATTTCCCACACCCCGATGGACCAATAATCGCCGTGACCTGATTGGCATAAATCTCGATGGAATTGTCGAACAATGCCTGTCGCCGGCCATAATAAAAATTCAGATTTCGTACCGAAACCTTGACCGGGTGCTGACGACCGGCGTTGTTGTCGTTCACGACGGTCCGCTCCGAGAGCAAATCCACCGGAGTTCGATACAGGTTGTTTTTTTCATTTTTTTCCACTTTTTCCACCACAATCATCTTTTCCTCTCATGCAAAGCTAATCGTGCGAAAATGGTCAGAAACAGAACGCTGACAGTAATAAGTAATGAAGCGCCCCATGCCATCTGCTGCCAGTCCGCATAAGGCGACATTGCGTATCGAAAAATTGTAACAGTCAGATTGGCCGTCGGCCGCGAGAAGGATTCCCAGTTGGAATTGTTCAGGGCCGTGAACAACAGCGGTGCCGTCTCACCGCTCACCCTGGCAATGGCCAGCAAAATGCCGGTCAGCAAACCGCTTCGGGCAGCCCGAAATACCACCCCAAGCGTCACCTTCCAGCGTGAAGCGCCCAAGGCCAGTGCCGACTCACGCAACGTGTCCGGAACCAGGTTCAAAATGTCTTCCGTCGTCCGGGCGATCAGGGGAATCATGATCACCGCCAGGGCGACCGCACCCGAATAACCTGAAAAATGGCCCGTCGGAACCACCAGCAGCGAATAAATGAAAACTCCGATAATGATCGACGGAGTTCCCATGAGCACATTCGACAAAAATCGTACCGGATTGCTAAGCCTGCTTTGATGGCCGAATTCCGCCAAAAATACTCCAGCAAAAATGCCGATCGGCACACCGATCAGCGTGCCCAAGAGCGTAATTACAATCGTACCCACAATTGCACTGGCCAGTCCGCCACCCTCACTTCCAGGCGGACCGGGCAGCTTGGTGAAAAATGCCCAGTTAATCGACCCGATTCCCCGCATCACTACCACCGAGAGAACCCACGCAAGTGCAAAAATGCCGATCATAGAGGCCAGCATCGAAAGCGCCATCACCCCGTAATTCATCACCCGACGATAAATGACTGATCGCGGTTTCATGCCCGTCCTCCCATCGACTGGCGAAGTCGCCGGAGCCAGAAATGAGCCACAATCTGAAATACCAGCGTCAGTATGAACAAAACCAAACCCAGCTCGAATAGCGCACTTAGATACAGCGGTTCCGATGCCTCGGTAAACTCATTTGCCAGCGTCGATGCGATACTGTTACCCGCGGAAAAGAGCGATGGCGATATCGTATGATCGTTGCCGATAACGAAAGTGACCGCCATCGTTTCGCCAATCGCCCGACCCAAACCCAAAAACAGCGCTCCAACAATGCCGTGAACGCAATAGCGCAGCACAACCTTATAGGTTACCTCCCATGTCGTCGCGCCCATCCCGTGGGCCGCCTCTTTGACGACCTGCGGAACCATGAGAAATACATCCCGCGTCACAGCCGTGATAAATGGCAGGATCATCAGTGCCAGAATAATCCCTGCCGTAAGCATTCCGATCCCCATCGGAGGACCCGAAAAAAGTGGTCCGCCGATTTTTCCCATCGCGGGCTGAACATGATCCTGCATAAACGGTGCGAAAACAAACAACCCCCACATGCCGTAAATGATGCTCGGAATCGCCGCTAAAAGTTCAATCGCGCCGCCGACAATGCTGCTGAGTCGCGGCGGTGCCAGTTCGACTAGAAACAGAGCCACTGCCAAACTCACAGGCGTCGCCAGAATCATCGCGATAATTGTAGTCACTATCGTCCCGTAAATACTGGTAAGTGCACCGAATTCCTCACTTACCGGATTCCACAGACGCGATGCTAAAAATCCCACACCAAAGCGTGAAATCGAAAGCCGTGAATGATAAACCAGCGTTACAAAAATACCCCCAACTATCAGGATGATTACCACTGCGCAAAGTGCGGTGAACCATCGAAATGCGATATCGGCCTTGACTGAATTGACAGATGACGTCGTCTTGTCCATATATTCATTCCGCCCCATTTACGGCCAAATCTGCTGATTCGCCGATCGGACTTCCCTGCTCCATGTTTGCGACACCATTTCAGTCACATTCTTAGGAATCGGAACGTAATCGAGTTTGATTGCCATGTCCGCTCCATGCCGGTAACACCAGTCGAAAAACTTAAGCATCGCCCTGGCCTTGGCCACGTCAGGCTGATTTCGATAAATCAGAATAAACGATGCTCCAGTAATCGGCCAGCTATCCTCACCCTTCTGATCCGTCAAGACAACGTAATAATCCTTCGCATTTTTCCAATCCGCATTCGCTGCGGCCGCTTGAAAACTCTTGATCGTCGGAGAAACAAATTTGCCTGATTTGTTTTTCATCTGGGTATAGATCATCTTGTTCTGTGCTGCAAAGGTATATTCGACATATCCGATTGATCCGTCGATCCTCTGCACGTAATTCGCCACGCCAGGATTGCCCTTTCCACCCACTCCAACAGGCCAGGAAACCGACTTGCCCGCTCCAACCTTTTCATGCCACGTTCGCGAAACCCCGTCCAGATAAGTCGTAAACAGCCAGGTAGTTCCTGAGCCGTCAGCCCGATGCACAACCGTAATCGCCTTGTCAGGAAGCTTCAGATCTGGATTGTTTTCCTGAAGTACGCGATCGTTCCAACGGGTAATTTTCCCAAGATAAATATCCGCCAGAATCTCCGGCGTCAGTTTCAATTGTCCAGCCGATACATCTCCAACATGAATCACCGGAACCACTCCGCCTATAACCATCGGATATTGAACCAAACCGATCTGTTGCAATTCCTTCGCAGTCAACGGTGCATCGGAAGCCCCAAAGTCCACTGTCTTTGCCTTTATTTGAGCGATACCCGCGCCCGAGCCTATCGGCTGATAATTTATCCTGATCTTCCCCAGATTCTGATACTTCGCCGACCATTGTGAATATATCGGGTCCGGAAATGTCGCTCCGGCACCTGTAATTGTAATCGAATCTTCAGCCATGACAGGCATCGTAAATCCCAGAATCATCGCTGCACACAATAATTTCATTTTCTTCATAATTACTCCTTTCATCTTTCTGAATTCAGATTACCCCCCTTTTGTAAGGATTGTGTTAAGACTGTGTAAAAATCCAGATAACATCATTATATATCGCTTTTTCGATCGTGGGCGTCTTTTGCGCAATGAAATATATCTTCTAGTAAATAAGAAAATACGAGCGGAAATGCAGATAAATGCTTTTTTTTAT
>CAYMXC010000078.1:0-9600 GCA_964394135.1 uncultured Phycisphaerae bacterium | reverse complement strand
CTGCACGTGTACAGTAGGGATGTATAAAGTTGGTGTGAAATTCGACCTGGCTAATTTGGAAAAAAAATAAGCCAATTAAGTGTCTGCCCATGTCCTTTTTACGGTCTAAACCAGCACGACTGCATGTTTCGATTGTGTTTCGTACTTGTCGTCTGATCTGAAAATCAGAAAAACTCAAGGATAGGTAGAAAGCCATTCCATCGATAATGTATAATCCAACATCAGCGATGGAGTATTGGTGAAATGAGCATAATGACGGTTCAGGGTCTGGGCAAGATGCTCGGGCTTCGGCAGATATTTTCCGACGTGTCGTTCGGAATAGAAAAACGCGACCGGATCGGGCTGATCGGCGTCAACGGATCGGGCAAATCGACTCTGTTGAAAATTCTGGCGGGCCGGGACACCGCCGATGAGGGATCGATCGAAAAACGGCAGGACCTGCGCGTGGATTTCTTGCCACAGAATCCGCAATTCGATTCCGACCACTCCGTTCTTGAACATGTCTTTTACAACGAGACGGAAATGGCACGGGTCGTCATGGCGTACGAAGGGGTATCGCACAAACTTTCGGAAGGGTCGGAAGACGAAACCCTGCTTCGTCAGCTGGACGAACTCTCGCGGCAGATGGACACGGTGGGGGCCTGGGAATATGAAACCCGCGCCAAAACGATATTGACCCGGCTGGGGGTTTCGGATTTCGATGCCCGCGTAGGCACGCTTTCTGGCGGATATCGAAAACGTGTGGCGCTGGCCCGGGCACTGCTCGACGATGCCGATCTGCTCATTCTGGACGAACCGACCAACCATCTCGACGCCGACACGATCGAATGGCTCGAGGAATATCTTCAAAAATACAACGGCGCCGTGCTGCTGGTCACCCACGACCGGTATTTTCTCGATCGCGTAACCCGGCGAATTCTCGAAATCGATCGGGGAAGCCTTCGGGAATTTGAGGGTAATTTTTCGTATTACCTGGAAAAGAAACAGCAGATCGAAGCCGCCTTTGCCGCGATGGAGGCCCGTCGACGAAACATTCTGCGCAAAGAATTGGAATGGCTCAAACGCGGTGCCAAAGCCCGACGGACCAAACAGAAGGCACGCATCAATCGAATCGATATTCTTCGCAATATTTCCTACGAGAGGTCGCAGGACGAGATTCACTTCGGCGTTACCGCCCGCCGACTGGGAACCAAAGTCGTTGAACTCCGCGACATCCAAAAATCGTTTGACGGCAGGGCGATCATCGATCATTTTTCCTATACGATAGAGCGAGGCCAACGACTGGGGGTGATCGGACCCAACGGTAGCGGGAAATCGACACTGGCCAATATCATCGTTGGCAAACTGACCCCGGATGCTGGAACGGTCATCGTCGGTGAGACCGTTTACTTCGGATATTACGACCAGGAAAGTGCCGAAATGAATCCAGACGAGCGGGCCATCGATTACGTCAAACGCGAGGGCGGCGAATTGATCCGCGGTCTGGACGGCAAAATCCTCACCGCCTCTGCTGCGATGGAACAATTCCTTTTTACATCCGAAATGATGTACGCTCCTATCGAAAAATTGTCGGGCGGTGAACGCCGCCGGCTCTACCTGGTTCGCACATTGATGAAAGATCCGAATTTTCTGATTCTCGACGAACCGACCAACGATCTGGACATTCCCACGCTCGAGTCGCTGGAAGATTTCCTCGACAGTTTTGCTGGAAGCCTGCTGGTGATTTCGCACGACCGTTATTTTCTCGATCGAACGGTCGATCAGCTCATTACCTTCGAAGGAAAAGGCCTGCTGCGAACGTATCCCGGCAACTATACTGATTACGTGCAAACCCGCCGGGAAATGGACCTGCACGCTGCCCGCGAAGCGCCGGCTGCGGATCGTGAAACGAAAAAGAAAAAAGAGTCGCCGGCAGCCGAATCTACCGGACCCAAAAAACTTTCCTACAAGCAGCAGCGGGAACTGGCAGAACTGGAAAACGAAATTCCCAACCTGGAAAATCAGTTAAAATCGCTGGAGTATCAGATGATCGCCGCGGCTACGGATTATCTGAAACTCAATGAATTATCGCAGCAGCACGCAAAATTGAAAACGAAACTGGATGAAAACATGATCAGATGGGAAGAATTAGCCATACGAGCCGAAAAATCGTGATTGCGCAATTGATACGTCGATCGCAATGACGTATTGAAAAACGCAGAATTTCCTTCTTTGTATCGTCGGCAGAGTCTTTGCCTTCTGCACGCTCGATGATCTCGTGACGATTGCATTATCGCATCCGAGTTTCTGAAGGTTCCCATATCCGCCCGTTGATCGCCTGTTCCATGTATTCCAGATGCCGGCATTCATCGTCATAATTGGCCTGTACCTGTCTAAGAATCTCGGGCGGCAGGTCCATGGCTGCGGCGTCGGAATAACGCTGATTGGCAATCTTTTCGTTTTCCCGCAGCGTTTCGAGTGCGCCTTCGGTTCCGATCAGGCTGCGAACGGCGGAAAAAGCTTCGATGAAATATTCCTTGGAGTTCGGCGTTCGTTCTGGTGGCTGATGACCCATTGCGCGAATGGTTGCAGAAAGGTCCGATACATGCCGTTCGTGGTCGTCACGAAATTGCATTAGCTGGCTGCTGATGGCTTCGACGTCAGTCTCTTTGATGGCTTCGTTGTAGGAGACAATCGCGTCATCGTCTAGTTTTACCAGCGACACCAGCTCATCAATGATTTCCTGTGTCGTCATTTTTCCCCCTTGCAAAAATGTACTCACATCTCGTTCTCTTATATAATTATCAATCTGAAAAATGACGATGTCAAGTCCTCCGGAAAATCCATCCCAAGGGCCGATTCGATGCGATTTAATGCGTTTTTACGGTGAAATTATACCGACAAGGATACGATTTTGCCCTTGGCGGACGATTCCCTTGCAGCCAGCGACAATTCGACGGCCCGACGCCCTTCGGCCCAACTGCTCTTGGGCTTTTTCCCCGTATAGCAAGTGTGGAGGAAATCCAAAATCATACGATCGTCTGCACCCCCGTGGCCGCCGGCCATGAGTGTTCGAAGGTCGTAAGTATATTTTCGATTGGTATGGCGCTCGGTCACCTCGATGCTGCCGTTTTCCATGTCGCCTTCCGCCGTCCCTTCGGTCCCGATGACTCGCATCTGCCGAGTGCTTCTGGACGCCAGAACGTTAACGGTATATGTGGCGCGAATGTCGTTCTTGTAGGTAACCACTGCAATGCCGTTGTCGAAGGTATCTTTGTCAGAGTTGAACAAACACAGGTCCGCCGGTTCGCCTCCCTGCTTTTCGGTTTCAATCCGGATCTGTCGCCACAACTCGTCCCACTCCGAACTGCCCTCATTGCAGATATCGAAATAGTCCGGGCACTCGTACTGAAACTTGCAGTTCCGGCAAAGCGTCGCCGCCCCAGGTTTCTTGCGATAATGAGACAGGCTGGCAACGGCATAAACCGTCTGCGGATCGGCTCCGGCCATCCAGTTGAGCAGATCGAAATCATGGCAGGCCTTGGTCAGCCACAGACCTCCGCCGAACTTCTCAAGCCGGTTCCACCGCCGGAAATATGTCTTGCCGCCGTAATAATATTCATTGGCCTCGATGGTGGTGATCTTGCCGAGCCGACCGCTCGTAATCAATTGATGCATCGTGTCGTGCATCGGGCTGTGACGAAGATTAAAACCAAGGTAAAAAATAGCGGTTGATTTCCTGGCCACTGAAATGATCTTGTCGCAGTCCTTCAGTGAAGTGGCCATGGGCTTTTCACAAAATACGTGAATGTTGGAACTCAGTGCTGTCACCGCTGGTTCCACGTGCGCATAGTCCGGCGTACAGATAATCAACGCGTCCGGCTTGATGGCGTCAATCATTTTCGAAGTGTCATCAAAGATCTGAGTCTGAATCTTGTAATGATTGGCCAGCAGCTCGGCCTTCTGCGGGATAATATCGCTGAGTGCAACTATTTCGCCCTGACTTGTATTATGTGAAAAATAACTCAAAAAAGAAGTCGTTCGTCCGCCGCACCCGGCGATTGCCAAACGAAGACGAGGCCGGATCTTGTTGACGCTATCTTTCGTACGTGAGCACATTTCAAATCCTTTATCCCGAAAAAATCAAACAATTCCACAAAATTTGCAAATAAATAAATAAATAAACAAACTACACAATTCTAGACAATTGTGCGAATCAGTCAATTGTATATATTATGGAAAAAATTAAAAACTGCACCAACATCAGTTGCGGTGAGATCAGTTTATACTTTTTCCTGACTTTTATCGAATGGACGACGGGGTTTCAATCATCTGAGGTGCCTGATCGATCTGGTTATCCGCCTGTCGGGTTCGCCAGATATACAGCACGTCAAAAAGAATAATGATAACAGGGAAAACCACAAACTTCAGCCACATGGAAACCTGCGCGGCGGCATGGCCTATTCCTTCCCCGCATACGCTCGTTAGATGTAATGCGGAATGAAGCTCATTGAAGGCCGGCATTCCCAGCGGCAGGTACATGCATTGCGGCAGGATGTTGCTCCAAGGCAGCACAAGGGCAACAATGCCGACCGCCCAGAAAAATGCACCCGTCAATACGCCCGCACCGGGCAATTGACCGGCGATCACCATAAGAATGCCCAGCAATGCACAAAATAACAAAAAGACCACGGAAACCAGGGCGACGATCTGTGTCATCGTCAGCAGATTTGAAAAAATCGTCGTATATTTCGTAGATACCTCTGCTTGGGCGGTGAGTTCAGGTGATGCAGACGCCGGCGAAACAGCAGGGGCCGTAGAGGGTAAGCTGGTCGGATTTTTTGGCTCAGCCAGCATACATGCATTTCCCACTACTGGACGAATCAGGTTTGGCGACCGCCAAGCCGTAATAAACAGGCCAATATTAACCAGAAGAACGATAATCAGAAGAATCGAAAAGACGGTTCGTGCCTGATATAAAACTCGCCAACCGTCGGTAAAGCTTGTAATGGTTTTGCTGTTAGTCATTCGCGTTTTCCTCCGTCGAGACTTTTATATACCGTGTGTAAGTCTACACGGATATTGACAATTGTTCAAATGAATTTCGTGCCTGTTCGATGGTAAAATTAATTTCAGCTTCCGTCAGGGCCAGAGACACAAAAAGGGCTTCAAATGCCGAAGGTGCCAGGTATACACCGCGATCGAGCATCAGATGGAAAAAGCGATTGTACAATGATCGGTTCGTCTTTTGCACGTCATCGTAACATTTGACCGGTTGATCAGTGAAAAATGCCGTCATCATCGATCCCACCCGGTTAAGGGTCAGGGCGACGCCCGCCTTTTTTGCAGCCCAGGTCAGACCCTCAGCCAGCTTAGCCGACAGAGAGTCCAGCTTTTCATAAACCCCCGCCTCCGACAGGGCTTCCAGCGTGGCGATTCCCGCCGACACCGCCAGCGGATTCCCTGACAGCGTTCCCGCCTGATACACCGGTCCGACCGGCGCCAGCAGTTCCATGATCACACGTTTTCCGCCGTATGCGCCCACAGGCAGGCCGCCGCCGCTGATCTTGCCCAGCGGGGTCATATCCGCCTGGACACCATAAAGTTCCTGTGCGCCGCCGGGCGAAACGCGAAATCCCGTAATCACTTCGTCGAAAATCAAAAGGGCCTTGTTTTGATCGCACAGCTTGCGCAAGCCCGCCAGATATCCTTCTGCCGGTGCGATCACTCCCATATTCCCCGCCACAGGTTCGATCAGCACAGCGGCAATATCTTGCCCATAAAGTTCGAATACCTTTTGCACCGCGTTCAGGTCGTTATACGGAACGACGATCGTCAATTCAGCCTGCGATTTTGCAATGCCAGCAGAATCCGGCAAGGCCAATGTTGCTACGCCCGAACCTGCCTGAACCAGCAATTGGTCGACGTGGCCATGATAACAGCCTGCCGCCTTTACGATCTTATTCCGCCCCGTATAACCCCTTGCTAGCCGAAGAACGCTTGTTACCGCCTCAGTTCCGCTGTTGACCAGCCGGACCTGCTCGATGGATGGAAAATTTCGACATATCATTTGTGCCAGGCGGCTTTCATTTGCAGTAGGGGCCCCGAAAGTCAGACCCCGCTGGGCGGCCTGGACGACTGCGGCGATGACCCGTTCATCGGCGTGACCCAGAATAAGCGGTCCCCACGAATTCACATAGTCGATATATTCGTTGCCGTCGATATCCGTGATTCGGCAGCCCTTGCCCTGCTGAATAAACCGCGGAATTCCACCCACGCTGCGAAAACTTCGCACCGGCGAGTTGACTCCGCCCGGAATATATTTTTGTGCCAGATCGAAAGCTTTCTGACTTTTTTCTGTATTCATACGCTTTAACAATATATTTTTGATCTGGAATTAGCAATTACTAAAACCGAAAGTTATAATGTCGCAATCTTTTTAGGAGTGATATAGATGAAAATCCTGATTACCGGCGGTGCGGGGTTCATTGGCTCGCACCTGTCGGAAAAAATGCTCAAACTTGGTCGGCAGGTGACGGTGATCGACGATCTATCTACCGGAAAAATCGAAAATATCGAACACCTGCTGGAAAATCCGAACTTCCAGTTCGTTCACGATACAGTTCGCAACGAGCAGATCATGCATCTGCTGATTTCCCAGGCCGACATGATCTATCATCTCGCCGCCGCCGTCGGCGTCAAGCTTATCGTGCAGCGGCCGGTGCACACGATCGAAACCAACATCCACGGATCCGAAGTCGTACTCCAGATCGCCAACAAATTCCGAAAACCACTCTTCATTGCCAGCACCAGCGAGGTCTACGGCAAAAGCGAAAAAATGCCCTTCTGCGAAGATGACGACAGCGTTCTCGGCTCAACGAAGTTCAGCCGATGGGCCTACGCCTGCTCCAAGGCGATCGACGAATTTCTCGGCTTGGCCTATCACAGTCAGTTTGGCCTGCCAGTCGTCATCGCACGTCTCTTCAACACTGTAGGACCACGCCAGACAGGCCAGTACGGCATGGTCTTGCCACGTTTCGTCGAACGTGCACTCAAAAACGAACCGATCGAAATCTACGGCGACGGCCAGCAGAGCCGATGCTTCGGCCATGTCGACGACATCACAGATGCCCTGGTGAAATTGATGCAACAGCCCAAAGCTTTCGGGCAGGTATTCAATATCGGCAACGATCGCGAAATCACCATCGAAGGCCTGGCCGACATGATCATCCAGCGGACCAATTCAAGCTCGAAAAAACAGTTCCTCACCTACGAGCAGGCCTACGGCAAATCCTTCGACGACATGCGCCGACGTGTGCCCTCGCTCGAGAAAATTCATGCAGTCATAGGTTATAAGCCGAAACATAATCTGGAGAACATTATCGACGATGTGGTGACCGATATTCGTCGGCGGAAAAATATTTAATTTCAATATAAATATTCGTATCAACAGGAGTGCGTATGAAAATCATCAACATCTGCGGTGCCCGACCGAATTTCATGAAAATCGCTCCACTCATGGAGGCCTACAGGGCCTATCCCGGCGTCCAGCCGATTCTCGTTCATACCGGCCAGCACTACGATGAAAAGATGAGCGACCTGTTCTTTCGCGAACTCGGCATCCCCGAGCCGGACATCAACCTCGAAGTCGGTTCAGGCTCCCATGCCGTGCAGACCGCTAAAATCATGGAAAAATTCGAGCCTGTCGTTCTGGAGCAAAAGCCCGATTACGTCCTGGTCGTCGGTGACGTCAATTCCACCATCGCCTGCGCTCTGGTCGCCGTCAAACTCGGCGCTCGTGTTATTCATGTTGAAGCCGGCCTGCGCAGCTTCGACCGCACAATGCCAGAGGAAATCAACCGCGTACTGACCGACGCCATCAGCGATCTGCTCTTCGTCAGCGAACCATCCGGCGTGGAAAATCTCCGCAAGGAAGGCATGCCGGAAGAAAAAATCTTTTTCGTCGGCAACGTAATGATCGACACCCTCATGCACCACCGCCAAAAAGCCGATCAGCTCCCCATGCTCCAGCAGTTCAATCTGGAACACAAAAAATTCGGCCTGGTCACCATGCACCGGCCCGCCAATGTCGACAATCCGGAAAAATTTAAATCGATTCTCGAAGGCCTGATTCACGTTTCAAAATCGATCCCGCTGCTCTTCGCCATGCACCCACGAACACGCAAGAACGTCCAGCAGACCGGCCTGCAGGCGATCTTCGACGCCAATCCGCAAATTCGAATCACAGAACCATTCGGCTACCTCGAATTCATGAACCTAATGTCGCACGCTGCGGTCGTTCTCACTGATTCCGGCGGCATGCAGGAGGAAACGACGATCCTCGGCACAGCCTGCCTGACCCTGCGCGAAAATACCGAGCGCCCCATAACTATTACCCGAGGCACAAACCGCCTGGTCGATCCAAGCCGCGAAGCAATTATCGCCGCATGGGACAATTTATTGAAAAATCCTCCGCGCACTGATTTGAAACCCGAACTTTGGGACGGCGGCGCTGCCAAAAGAATCGTCAAAATCATCGTCGACGATTTCGAAAAGCGGTAGGGTGCGTCGTGACGCAACATCTTTGTCCGTATGACAATGTGGAATGTCGAGTGGCATGTCTGAGCGTTTCGCTCGGCCATGTCTTTGATTTTCTGTGAAACTGCCATGACAGACTTTGGCGCATTATAAATCCTCCGTTTTTTTCTGATATTCCTTTTTTTCCCCTGTCATTCCCGCGCAAGCGGGAATCCATCTTCTCTTCTCACTACGAACTTCGAACTAATGGTACCTTATCTCAATTCAACTTCCGCTTTTCCGCTCTTGATTCTGCCGATTTTGTAGACGATTTCGCCTCTTTTCGATAGATACTGCGAAATCGCGTTGGCGAACGTCGGCCGAACGATCAGAACCATACCGATGCCCATATTGAACACACGGAACATCTCGTTACGGTCGATCGGCCCCTTGCTTTGCAGATATTGAAAAATTTTCGGGATCGGCCATGCGTCGGTGTTGATCACCGCTCTACAGTCGGGCGGCAGGATGCGGGGAATATTACCCACCAGCCCGCCGCCGGTAATGTGCGCCATGCCCCGCACAGGCTGTTTTCGCAGATACTTGCGGATCAGTTTCAAAATCGGCTTGACATAAATTTTCGTCGGTCGAAGCAGTTCCTCCGCCACGGTACACCCGAACCCAGGCAGTTCGTCGTCCAGCTTGTGGCCCAGCTTTTCAAAAATCACCTTTCTCGCCAGGCTGTATCCGTTGCTGTGCAGACCCGAGCTTGCCAGACCAAGAATGGTGTCGCCGGGTTCGATCCGCCGGCCATCGATGATTTTCGCCAAATCCACCACGCCCACAGCGAACCCCGCCAGATCGAATTCCTTCTCGTTGTACAAATCCGGCATCTCCGCCGTTTCACCTCCGATCAGTGCGCAATCCGCCTGACCGCACCCTTCCGTAATCCCCTTGATCAGTTCCACCGCCCGCGCAGGATCGAGTTTCCCCACTGCCATATAATCCAGGAACATCAGCGGCTCTGCCCCTGTGACAATCAGATCGTTGACGTTCATCGCCACCAGGTCGATGCCAACCGTGTCCAGTTTGCCCGCCGCCATC
>CAYMXC010000077.1:0-9605 GCA_964394135.1 uncultured Phycisphaerae bacterium | reverse complement strand
CCCAGCGACGCCGCCACTTTTTTTTTCGGCCGGCAAACAGATAATTATGGCGATCAGAGTTAGAAGATTTTGAAGGGTACTATTTTTTTATCCTGTTGGGAGAGTCGCCCCGACCGGTTCCAACTTTTCGTCCGATGGAGAGAATTCGATTTTTCAAACATTGAAGGCATTCGTCTGCCGTTTCCCGAATGCAGGCCTTGGCGGGGTAAATTTCGTATTTGTCGCGATATTGGACAGGCGTCAGATTTGGCATCACGACATTGGCTCCGCGGCAGAGCCCCAATTCCCGGCCATTGGCCAAATTCAACGTGGCCAGCGCAGTGGTGCTGGGTATATTGGCTTTGGGACAGACAATCCGCGTCAGGGCCACGACCTTGTAGGTCATTTCTTCACTGTTGGGAACCTGTTCGCCAGCCGGCGGACTGTTTTGGCCCAAAGGCGTGTCGGGATGTGCGATATAAGGTCCCACACCGATCATATCCAGATCGAGCGTGCGGAATAATTCGATATCGTTTGCCAGATCGTCGAATGTCTGGCCGGGAATGCCGATCATCACCCCACTGCCGACTTCATAGCCCAGTTCGCGTAGCGTCCGCAAAATTGCAATCCGATCGCTCCGCCGGCCTGGAAGCGATGGATGAATCCGGTCGAACAATTCGGGGTTGGAGGTCTCGAATCGAAGCAGATAACGGTCAGTCCCGGCGATGCGCCATGCCGCCAGATCGTCGCGACTTCGTTCGCCCAGACTCAGAGTTACCGCAAGGGAAGTCTCAGCTTTGATCGTCCGAACCACATCGGCGATCCAATCGCGTGTTACACCATAATCTTCGCCGGACTGCAAAACAACGGTTCCGTATCCGTACTCGACCGCAAGCCTGGCACAGTCGATTATTTCGGATTTACTCATCCGATATCGAGAAATCTTGAGATTGTCGTTTCGCAGGCCGCAGTAGCCGCACCGCCGGACGCAGTGATTGGAAAACTCGATCAGGCCGCGCAAATGGACCTCGTCTCCGACATTTTCCCGGCGAACCGTATCGGCCAGTTGCCACAGCTCTTCCAGTTTCGTTTCATCGGTTTCCCTCAACCAGTGAAGGATCGTTGCTCGATTCATCGGTTTCTCTTTCATTCATGTTTGGGAAAATTATAGAGACACGCTCGCACTTTGTCAAAACCAACCGTTTAGCAGAAACCCACCGATTTGTTTGCAGCGTATGCTCTTTTGTGCTATTCTTGGAACGATTTTTGGGAGCAACCATGAAAATAATTCGCAGCCGATATTTGATCCTGACAGCAGCGGTAATGATGCAACTTTGCCTGGGGGCCACATACTCCTGGTCGGTCTTCGTTGGGCCGCTCCGAACCACCACAGGTCTTGGCCAGGGGCTGGTGCAGTTTCCATTCAGCATTTTTTATGTCGTCTTTCCGGCCACCATGCTCTTCTCGGGCTTGCTTATGGTGCGATTTGGTCCTCGCTTTTGTGCGGGCATAGGAACTGTATTGTTCGGTGGCGGCTGGATCATCGCTTCGCTTGGATCGGAACATTTTCTACTTACGGTAGCTGGCATCGGCATACTTGGCGGCGTGGGAGTGGGCTTGGCGTATCTGGTTCCGGTGGCTGTCGGTGTGCATTGGTTTCCCCGCCATAAAGGTCTGGTGACCGGCATCACCCTGGCCGGTTTCGGAGGCGGAGCGGCACTGATCAGCCAGATCGCCGGACGATTGATGAACGATTACGCCTACACGCCATTTGATATTTTCGGTCTGCTGGGCGCCGTTTATATCGTACTGGCCGGGCTCGGCAGTCTGAATATGCGATTTGCCCTGCCGACAGCAGGTCATATTCATAAGCCCCAGGCTCTGACCATTCGCGAGGTAGCCGGCCGATCGACCTTCTGGTTTTTATATTTGACCATGTTTGCAGGACTGATCGCAGGGTTCACCGTCAATGCCAATATGACGCGACTTTATAACGGTTCGGAAGTCAAGGCCGGTGTACTTGCGGTTTCATTTTTTGCCATCGCTAACGCACTGGGCCGAATCGTTTGGGGATTTTTCTTCGATCGCGTGCAAACAACCACTGCCATCAAATTCAATCTGATTCTTCAGGCCTTGCTGATGTTGTCATGCTACTGGACACTGCGATGTCCACTGGGGCTGTATCTTTTTGCACTTATCGCCGGTTTGAATTATGGCGGCCTGCTGGTCATTCACGCATCCGCTTCCGCAAGATACTGGGGCGGACAGAACGTGGGACAAGTCTTCGGCTGGCTTTCCTCGTCGAATATTCCCGCCGCCCTGGCACCCGTACTGACAGGATTGACCTATGATCGGCTGGGTTATTTTACTATCCCACTGGTTGCGATCGGCGTTCTTTTGGCCCTGGTGGCGATTTTTGCCCATCGGTTTATGTCCGACCGGCCAATAATTTCCACAGGCTAAAGACAAAAGAGACAAAAAAGGTAAACGGATAAATAAAAAGGGTAAACGAGTAAAATGGGTAAAAATTGTTTTCCATTGCATACCGGAGTCTGTTCTTTTAGTATAATATAATATTGTACTTTAACGTGGAGATGAAGATGCGAATGTTGAAAAAGATGTTGTTGATTGGAATGCTGGTTCTGCCGGCTATCGTTATGTTAAGCTGTTCGAGTTCAGAATCGTTCATACTTCCCGATATCGTCAGAATCTGGCAGGAGACCAAGACCATCAACGAACAAACCACCAATTCCTCGGTCTTCTCTTTTGACGCAGATAATAATCTGGTCAGTATCAAACTCGGCAGTAACCTCGATCTGACTAATCTGACTTCCCAACTCAACCTGGAGAACAAGACATCAACGCAGCTCACCAATACGGTTTACTGGGGAAATGAAGTTACTCTGGCCCAGGTTACCGGCACGTTCGAAGGCCAGGGTGTAGTGGTCGAACTCAAGGCTTAGATTCTCGACGGCACGATGACCGTCGCCGGTGATCAGGTCACCTTCGCCTACACCCTTAAAGTCTGGATTCCAGGCGTTGTCGAAACCACCTATGACACAACGGAAACGGGTACGCTTGCCAATGGCGGAACGACGATCAACTACACTTCCGCCACCGTCCAGGTCACTTCCGTTATCAATGGCCAGGAAAGTGTCGCCGATCCGTATACACAGGATATCACCGGCACCAACTGGACACTGCAGAGCGGAAACGCATTGCAATAGGATTATTTCATATTATTGATCTTTTAATGCGGCCGGTTCCACCGGCCTTTTTTTTTCGATTTCGCTTCGCCATAGATACTTATCGACTGATCGGTTTTTCATTCGTGTGTGAGGCAAGGACAAACGGCATAAACGTTAAAAACGTTTTCAACCGGCGTATAAATCCATTTTTCTTGCATTCATATCATGAGCACATATAATAAGCGTATCGGATAATGCACAACGGGGTTTCATGGACAATTGTATCAAGTACAGATGAAATCATTCCATTATATCTTTCAGGACACAGTTTATGATACGTTCAACACGTCCTGATATTTTTGAAGAGAGGGGGCAGAAAATGGGCAGTACGCAGAGTACGAGTCAAACAAGAGAAATCAGTAACGAAAAGATACAGGAAGCCCTGGACTTGCTGGTCGAGGCTGCCAGAGAGAAAAAAGGCATACTGATGGACATTATCAGCGATAAATACGGCGATTTGAAGCAAGCCATTGCAGGCGACGGAGGACTTTCGCATCGCATTTCCGATACGACCCGTCGAATGCGGGAATCCGCACGCCAGATGACCCAGGCCGGGCAGGAAAAAATTCGCGATACCGCCACGCGAATGGACGAAAGAGTTCATGAAAAACCATGGGCCTATATCGGTGGAGTAGCCGTCGGGGCTCTGTTTCTTGGTTATATCCTGGGGAAACGATAAACGCCGGGTACAGGGAAATTTACTATGATCAGGCCTGAAACCGAACCGCAGGAAACACAGACGAAATCTTCGGAACGGGTGGAACCGGTTAAGGCAGGCGGCATAGCGGGAAGTCTTTTTGCTTTACTGGCGGCGCTCGTGCTTAGACATTTCCAAAACACCGCCTTCAATTACGTCCAAATACGGGCCGCCACATATTATGTCCGAGCCGTCAAGGCCGGGCGGTCTGTTTTTATCAGCATGATAACGGTCATCTTCGGTTTGTTTCTCCTGCTGGCCGGTTTCATCTTCATCCATGCAGCCTTATTTGTTTATCTGCCCTGGTCCGTACAATCCAAGGCCCTGCTGCTACTGATCCTCGGCGCCGTGTATTTCGTTATCCCGCTCATTTTCATTATTCGCGCAACATCGCAGCGTACATGGATGAAGCGTTCCCATGCGGCGAATCTGGTATCCAGGCTGACAAAACATTCTTAATCGAAAAACTGATCGGGATTTTGTCTTGGCGATCAATCAGACTTGACTAAAAAAGCAAATCTTCCGGGAGCTGATCCTTGCCGTTGGTTCTGACGCCGGGCCATCGGACATTGTCGTCTCGAGGAATGGCAAAATCCTGTAAATGAGGAAACTTCTCAAATAACTGGCGTGGAACAGTAATCTTCTTGCGTGAAAGTTTCGATTGAATCTCGCAGGCGTTGGCCAGCCCCTGGCCTCCAACGTGATTGTTCATATACACATATACCCGCTCTGCCTGCCTGGCCATCTCTCGCAACTTATCGACATAAAAATCAATTTCAGCCGATGAATAAAGATAGTTGTATCGGTCCGACGAATCCTCATTTTCGGTAAACCATTGCAGGGCGTTTCTGCCGTGAAATCGGACATAAGCAAATGGTGCGGTGACCAGGGTCGTCGGTGGAAGGTTTCCGGTTATCTGCGGCTGATCGATATTGCAGAATGCGATTTGTTTTTCCTTCAAATACGCAACGTACCGGTCGTTAAGCCAACTGACATGCCGTACTTCGATTGCCAGCGGCATCGGCAAAAGCCGATCGACCAGCCTGTCGATCCATCGCATCGAGTTTTCTTCGAATTTGAACGACCATGGGAATTGTATCAAAATTGCCGCCAGCCGCCCCGCCTTATGAATCTGCCCAATGGTGTCGATATACTGCGTCAGCAACTGGTCTATTGTCTCATCCCGTCGATCGTGCGTTAGACCCCGGTAGAGCTTAGCGCTGAATTTAAACACCGGCAGGTCCGATACCCGACTGATCCAGCTTTGGACTGTCCGCCGGTTGGGAATATGGTAAAAACTGCTGTTGATCTCCACCGTATCGCACAATCTCGCCACATACGACAACCGATCGAATCGACTCGTACTACCGGGCGGATACACCACATCTCGCCAGTCCTCATAACTCCACCCCGCCGTCCCGATCATTATTTCAGACATGATCCAATCCCCTCATCAAGGTTCTTGCATTTTCCGAAAACGACATAGCCATGCCCGAAAGCATGGCCCTGCCGATCATCCATTATTTTATTGTTCAACGTCTGCAGATTTACATGTCCAGTTGCGTACCGACTTTTTTCGTCGTTTTGGCCGAATTGGAAGACTTGTATGACTTTTTGTATCTTTTTGCACTCTTGGAAACTGCTTTCGATTTGGCCTTTGCTTTGCCGTTATCCGCCGGGATGATCAATTTCTGTCCCGGACGCAATCTGCTCGCAGAAATCTTCGGATTGGCCTTTAGGATCAGCCGATATTTCTCACCATTCCCGTAATAATGGCGGGCAATCTGATATAACGTTTCACCTGCTTTGACGACATGAGTCGTTGCGGCTTTTGCCGAACTATCCGTTGATTCTGATCCGCCTGCCGTCAGGCTCTTGTTTTCATCTGCGGATACAGTCACATCGGGTTCGATACTGATTGGGTGATTCGGAATAACCCGGTCCGCCGATTGCTGCATTGCTACAATTTTTGCCTTTCGGCTTTGGGCAGTTGAACGCTGCGGTTGAGTGGCCACAGGCTCCTGGCCAAGGGGAGTCAAGTCCAGCTTGATGACCGGTTTGGAATGGTTCGATGCCGAGGCATCATCAGCCGGCTGAGTCGTACCGCTTTCGATCGCCGTAGATTCGATCGTTTTGTTATCAGACGAAATTCCCGCACTTCCGGAACTCACAAGCGGCAGATCACCCCCGCTGACACGCGGAGGCAAAGCCGGCGTCAGGGGCTTGGGCTTATGCAGTTCGATCGTTTTCTCGCCGCCGCGGCCGAAGAAATAAAACGCAGACACAACCACACCAACCAAAACCACGACCATTGCAATTTTAACTTCACTTCGCATGATTCAACTCCACCAGCTTTTCATTGGCGTCTGCCGACTTTTTATCGTCACCTGCAATCGATCGGGACATCGCAGTATCATATCCCGTAATGCTAGACCATTTTACCAGCAGGGGCGAAGCAACAGCAATCGAAGAATATGTGCCGATCGCCGTACCCAGGAACATTACATAACAAAATCCACGCACGCCTTCCCCACCAAAGACATACATGATGAACATAACCGCCAATGTTGTAACACCCGTCAGCATCGTTCGAGACAATGTCTGGTTTACCGAGTCGTTGATCATCTGGGGCGTGATGTCTCGCAGCTTTCGCTGATTTTCACGAATACGGTCGAAGACGACTATGGTGTCGTTGACCGAGTACCCGATCACGGTCAGGAAGGCTGCCACCATGGACAGGTTGATTTTGAAATCTTCGATCATGAGCCACTTGCCGATCACCGTCTCGGCCAGATATGCCGAAACCATGACAAAACCGATGGAGATAACCAGGTCATGAATGATCGCAACATTGGCTGCGACTCCGTGCCGGAGTGTACCGAACCGTATCCACAAGTAAACCGCAATGGCAAAGAATGAGACGATCATGGCCAGAATGGCCGCAACCTTCATCTGCGAGGCCACCTGCCCCGCAAACTGATTCACCTTCTGAAGTTCACTGGTGCGTGCCAACGATTCCTGAAGTAATCGGGTCTCCGGACCCGCCAACTGAGATCGCCATATGCCTTCGTCTTCATCGTATGAAATGGATGGATCGGCTACTACCGCCGCCACCCGCGTATATCGAATCTGATCCTGCGACAAATGGGTGATGTCTTCGCCCACCATAGGTGTCAGACCCACCAGTTCGGAAGTCCGCCACTGGTACTTTTCGAAATCGGGCTGCAAACGCATCGCCGCTATCCGATCCCGAAGCTGGTTGAGCGTCAGGGCCGGCTTGAGGTCATTGACCACTAGCACCACGCCGCCAAGGTAATCGCCGGGCACATAGCCGGGAGCACGCGAATCGCCGATCACATCACCCAGACGTTTTTTCGTTACGGGGTAGACTTTGATATCGGGGTTGAAGCCGATCGGTTGCTGGATGTTCAAATACTGCCCCATCGTGTCAACAATTGACTCAATCACCAACCGCTGGGCGGTGGCCGTCGTCACAATTTCAAAATTCAAGTCCTTCTGGCCGACGCTCTGAACTTGGGCGGCTCGCAATTCCTTGCCGGTCATCTCCGTAGCACGGGCCACATCCTGCGTTATCAGATTCCTCACAGCTTCCGCTGACAGTTTCTTCTCAGCACGCGTCCTGAACGTCACGCTATTGGCGTCAACGATCTGCAGTGTGCCTTTCTCGATCTTGTCGTCCATAAACGATAGCATGGCCGCCTCGAGCCGAGCCGCAGGAATTCCCGCCAGCTTGATGGTATAGGTGTTCTGACTGTTTGGATCACCAGATATCTTTGCGGCCCGAAATGCAGCCGCGGAATCAATCAACAATTGTCCGGCTTTTTCCTTCTCCTGACGCACCTGGGAAATCGTCAGCAGTTTGGGCTGCCTTAACTCTATTCCTACTGCCGTTCCACCGCGAAACTCTATATCGTACTTGTCGTTGCCTCGTAACGGGTACGTCACCAGACCGATAGTGAACAAAATCGCGCTGAAGATAAAGAAATATCGCTGCATGCCAAGCCAGTTGATATGGAATCGTTTCGGCAACGGCAGCATGTGCAGCGAACGGAGAATGCCGTACTTGATCAACAGGCTGAAGATTACCCGCGTGGCAAACACAGCCGAAAAGATGTTGATCACCAAGCCAAGCCCAAGGGTCAAACCGAAGCCCTTGATTTCTTCCGTACCGATATAATACAAAACCACGCATGTGATGATCGTCGTCATGTTCGAGTCGATAATCGTCGGTAAGGCACGTTCGTAGCCGTTCTTGATGATCAGCCGCAAACTCTGCGACCGTTCAAATTCCTCACGCATACGTTCGTAGATCAGAACATTGGCGTCCACCGCCATGGCCATACTCAAGATCAAACCTGCGATACCAGGCATGGTAAATGTCGCCTGCAGGGCTGCCATCGCAGCCAGCAACAGTAAAAGGTTCATCAACATTGCAAAAGCGGCTACCAGGCCCGCGTAGAAATAAACGATCAGCATAAAAACAACGACTGCGATCAGGCCATACTTGGCCGCCGTCAAACCCGCCTCCCGATTGGCCTGCCCGAGGCTCGGACCAATGCTGTTAACCGCGATAGGCGTATCCTTCAATCGGGCATCCAGCGAACCCGCGTTCAGCGTACTCACCAGGTAATTCACCTCATCCTGCGTGAATTTGCCCGTAATGACGCCGCGATTGCTGATGGCAGATCTGATTACAGGCGCACTGTAGGCCTTTCCGTCAAGAATAATGCACAACGCCTGGCCGATATTGTTTCGTGTCAAATCCAGAAAATAATTTGCGCCCGTCTCGTTGAATTCGAACGCTACCGCCGGCAGGCCGGTATCATCACGAGTCGGATTCGATTCCGTCAATTTCCAACCCGGTTTGGTTTTATCCAGAACCTTCATCGGATCACGATAATAAGCAAGAACATATGTCTTTCCATTCCATTCGCCCTTTATCCCGCCATGAATGGCTTCACCCTGCTTGGACACCTCGTACCACGCAAACTCATCGTCCGGACGTGTTCTTGGACCTTTTTCCTTCAAACGATTTTTGTATTCCTCGAACTGTCCGACATTGTCCGCCGATTGTACCGGCAGAATGTGAAATTCCAGTACGCCAGCACCGCGAAGCATGCGCTGCAAGTCGGCCGGATCATCCAAAGGTCCTTTCACATTGGACCATGCCTTGTACGCATCGACGACCTGATCAATCATCGCTTTGCGGCCGGGATATTTCTCATAGATTGCCTTGAGCAATTTCGCCCGTTCCGCCGAATCCGATTCCAGAGCCTCATTCAACTCATTGAAGTTGATATTGGTCGCCAGCAGGCGGTCCAATTGATTTTCATACGCCTGTTCCAGTTCTTCCCGCGCGGCCCGATCTTTCTTCTCCGCCATAGCCTTTTGCCATGCATCGTAGGTTTGTACCGCACCCTCAATTAGCGGCTCTCGTGCTGAAACGCCGCGAATCAAACTTTTCAGTCGAGCGGTACGTTCCTGACGATACACATCCACCGCCTGTTCCAGTTCGAATACACTGATGTTCGTCGCTGTCAGCTTATCCACCGTATTCTGAAAGGCCTTTCGGCGATCCGTCGTTTCCTTCGGGGGAAGCGGCATCTGTATTTCCAATCGCGTATTGCCCACAGGTCGCCACACCAGGTTGCGAACGCCGT
>CAYMXC010000076.1:6909-9862 GCA_964394135.1 uncultured Phycisphaerae bacterium | reverse complement strand
TCGCGGCCCTAATCTTCGCCCAGCAGAACCTCCTTTTCGATAAAGCGAAGTTCTTCGATACTCTCTACGCCTTCGCCTGCTTCTGCCTGCTCTCCAGTTTCGCCTACGTCATTAACGATATCAAGGACATCGATTTGGACCGTCAGCATCCTACCAAACGCACTCGCCCCCTGGCGGCAGGGGAGATAGCCCTACCCGCCGCCTGGCTGCTGGCGATCGGCCTGCTGGTTGTAGGTCTGGGCGGCAGTTTCAGACTTAACATTCTTCTTGGTCTGGTCGCCTCAGCTTATTTAATCTTAAATCTGCTTTATTCCTGGTATCTGAAAAATCATGTCATCGTCGATGTCATGTGCATCGCCATCGGCTTTGTCCTGCGAGCTTTGGCAGGAGTCGTCGCCATTGAAGTTCCCCTAAGCCCCTGGCTGCTCGTCTGCACCTTCACACTCTGCCTCTTTGTCGGATTCGGAAAGCGTAGATGCGAACTGGCTGTCACCAATAACGACTACAAAAGTGCCAGCGATCGTCGCCCCGTCCTCGAACGTTATACCCTGGAATTGCTCTCGCACCTGCTGATCGTTTCTGCCGCCCTGGCGATTACGACCTTCCTGCTTTACACCATGGCACCTGAAACCAAGGCCAAATTCGGTACCAATTACCTCGTCTACAGTTCACCACTGGTAATTTACGGTGTCTTCCGATTCGCAGCCCTCATTCAGACAGGCAGATTTGGCGGACCCATGGAACTATTCGCCGCTGATCGACCCTTCCAGTCCACCATCGTCCTTTGGACCCTCATGGTCATTATCGTCGTCCACTGGGGAACGAATATCCAGCTCTTCATCCACCGCCTCGCAGTATTATATTAACAGACCTGCGTATATCTCTTGATATACCAACGTCTTATGGTTGCGCGAGCACCAAAAATGAACTATTTTTCGAAAAATTGCAACCCGCTATATCTTTGCGAGTACCTTGTCCAGCGTCTGGCATACCTCGTCCACCTGGGATTCTTTCATCGTGGAGAAGAACGGAATGGCGAAGGATCTTGCGCCGATGCGTTCCGTGACAGGCAGCTCGCCTTCATGATGCCCAAACTGCTTTCGGTAGAAGTTCTGAAGATGAATCGGCGCAAAGTACGCATTGCAGCCGATGCCGTTTTCCGTCAGGAGTTTCAGTATTTTGTCTCGCTGACTCTGATTGAAATCGTCCGACAGCTTCACCACGAATACAAACCAGCTCATCTTGACGTTCGATTCGATTTTCTGAAGGCTCAGCTTCGGGTGATTTTTCAGCCGGGCGATGTACCACTGCGCGACCTGATCACGACGCTTCAGGATATCCTCAATTCGCTGCATCTGGGCCCAGCCCATGGCGGCGTTGATATCCGACATCCGATAGTTATAGCCCAGGCGTTCGTGTGAAAGCCACGTCGCGCCTTCGCCACGACCCTGATTTCGCAGAGACCGCGCAATACTGGCCACTTCCGCGTCGTCGGTCACCAGAATCCCGCCTTCTCCGGTTGTAATCTGTTTATTCGGGTAAAATGCAAAAGCTCCGCATCGGCCGATGGTACCGACCTTTTGGCCTTCGAATTCCGCACCAAGGGCTTCGCAGGAATCTTCGATTACGGTCAGATTATGCCGCCGGGCGATATCCATGATTCGATTCATCTGTGCCGGCTGGCCGAAAACATGTACCGGCAGAAGGGCCTTGGTTCGTGGAGTAATGGCCGCCTCGATCGATGCAGGATCGATCTGCCAGGTCTGCGGGTCAATGTCCGCGAATACGACTTTGGCGCCAGTGTAGAGTACAACATTGGCGGAGGCGATGAAACTGAAGGACGAAGTGATCACCTCGTCACCAGGACCGACGCCAGCCGCAAGAAGGGCAGTGTGCAGCACCGACGTACCAGAGTTCATGGCGACTCCAAACTTACAGCCGATAAAGTCGCAAACCGCCTGCTCGAATGCCGGGATTCTCGGGCCCAGGCTCAATCGATCCGACCGAAGGACTTCATTGACAGCTTTAATCTCAAGCTCGGTGATATCCTGAAATGCCAGCGGTATTCCTTTCATTTCTTTCTCCTAAAAAGAGGTCGTTCCAAGATTATAAGTCTTAGGCCGATCATATGTAAAGATTTTGGTCTTAATTTCGTTATTATCGGCATTTGGCATTCGTCTTTTAATAAAACAATAAAATAATAGTGCGGACTGAATGATGTCGCTAAAATTTAAACTTTATTCATTTTATTATATCTTTTTAAATTTCAACTGGTATGGAACCTCCTGTCGAGTATAATATTATAATGATCTGGGAAAAATACCATTGGGTCATAATTGCTGTCGCCCTTATAATGATCGGGCTCTATGTGGCCTTCCTTTTGATATGGCGATATATGAAAAAGTCGGCACAAAAGCAAACCGACGATATGTGTATGACTTTTTCGCTGCCTCAGTTGTGCGATATGCTGAAACAGGGCTTGATCAATAAGGAAGAATATGAAAAGCTCAGGCAGATGATAGGCGACGAACCGCATGCCGGTACCAAAAAAACGGAATGATGCGTATGATTTGAACGGCTTGGGATTTCGCAAAGCCGATTTTTAAAAAGATGGATGATTTATACTATAGAGGTAAAGGATTATGGCGAATATTCGAAACGGTAATAATTCCAACAATACCACCAAAAAGGGACGTCCCGGCAGCACATGCAGTTTCTGCGGCCGGTCGCATCGCGATGCCGGCCCCATGGTGGAAGGTCCAAATGATGTCTTCATCTGTTCCAGTTGTGTCGAACTGTGCCATAATATCATTACCCAAGAACGCCGCCGAGCCTCAGCCGCCAAGCCGCGATTTTCTTCGATTCCCACCCCCAGGCAGATAAAGGAATACCTCGATGAATACGTAGACGGCCAGGATCGGGCGACAATGTCCATCGCCGTGGCTGGTCCTAC
>CAYMXC010000076.1:0-6899 GCA_964394135.1 uncultured Phycisphaerae bacterium | reverse complement strand
GACGACGGAATCGAACTCGACAAATCCACTGTCCTGCTGGTCGGACCCACAGGTTCGGGCAAAACGCTGATCGCCCGGACGTTGGCCAAACTGCTCAATGTTCCCTTCGCCATTGCCGACGCCACCACGCTGACCGAGGCCGGCTATGTCGGTGAAGACGTAGAAAACGTCCTGCTTCGGCTGCTACAAAGTGCCGATTACGATATCGAGGCCGCCCAGCGGGGAATCGTCTACATCGACGAAATCGACAAGATCGGAAAAACTCAGAATAACGTCTCCATTACCCGTGACGTCTCCGGCGAGGGCGTTCAGCAGGCGCTATTGAAAATGCTTGAGGGAACCGTTTCCAACGTTCCGCCTCAGGGTGGCCGAAAGCATCCAGAACAGCAATACATCCAGGTCGATACCTCTCACATCCTCTTCATTTGCGGAGGAACTTTTGTCGGCGTGGACAACATCATCAAACGCCGCCTGGGGCGAAAAATGATCGGTTTCAATACCGAAGCCCAGGGTACCTCCGAGACTGCCGATACGATCGGAAAAATTCTGGACCAGATCACGCCTGAAGACCTTATCGAGTACGGCATGATCCCGGAATTCGTTGGCCGCCTGCCCATCATTGCCTCGCTTCATCCTCTCGATCTTACGGCGCTGTGCAACATCCTGACCGAACCGAAAAATGCACTGGTCAAGCAATATCAGAAATTCTTCGAAATGGAAGGCGCCAGCCTGGAATTTACTCCAGGCGCTCTGCGGCTTCTGGCAAAGAAAGCGATGGAACGCGATACCGGTGCACGCGCCCTGCGTGCCGTGGCGGAAGAAATGATGCTGGATATCATGTATGATCTGCCGGAGCGGAAGCGAGGCGGAAAATATGTTGTCAATGAAGATGTCGTGCTCGGTAAGCAAATGCTCTTCCCGCAGGTCGATATTCAGAAGGAATCGGCTTGATTAGTGATAAATAATTAATGGTTGTGTTCATCTCTAAACTTCAGCCCTAAAATGCCGATAACTCTAGTGTAGAATCAACACAGCGAATCGTACCTGTGAGATAGGAAATGATGGCAGTAACAGTTTTATGTCCAAACCTCAAATGCCGAATGGTTCTTTCGGTCCCGGAGACGACGCGGGGCAAAAAGGTCCGTTGCAAATATTGTGGAATAACCTTCATTGTTCCCGGCAAATCTGCGGATGGTGCAAGCCATTCCGAAACCAGCCAGGGAAATGTCTCTTCTTCCAAATAACGTTGAAATAACATCTATTTTCCGATTATAATGCACACCTGAGACATAAGGAATGGTTCTTTTAATGGATGGTTCTATGGTCAGCGAACGTTCCGGATCTAACGGAAAAAAGAAAAAAGCTTTGCTTCTTGGTCTAGGCCTTGATAACAACGACAATCATGTTCGGGTTACCAGGGGCGACAACTTTCATTTGTTCGGTGGATCGCAGGAAACCCACGAGCAGATGCAGGAAAATGCCATCAAACTTAACGAAAAACTCGATCAGCGGGGCAAACGTCTCGAAGATGTTACCCACGAGGAATTTATCGATCTGGCCCACGAACTCGGCATGAAGATCATTCCCGAGGAACCGCAAAAATAGCGGCTCGTATTTTCGTTTTTTATCCTACTGTATTTCTTAGCAACCGGTTCATTTCTGCCCGATGGCGGCGTTATGTCCTTAACTTACCCCCCGGATTGGCCGATAACTCCGACAGAGCCGCATAGTGCGCTCTGAAGGTGAGTTATGCCCGGTATGCATGAAAAAATCGTCCGGTTTCTGGCACAGGTCGAAAATCCTGCTGCAGATCAGGCATTGGGTTTTGCCCTTTATGCCGAGGCGGACAGCCCGCTAGCGGCGGATATGGCCAAGACGCTGCTGCACCGGGGAACCGACGATGCGGTCTTTTACCTTGTCCGGGTATATCACAAACTTGATCGCGATATTCAGCAGAGCCTGATCGAACTTTGCCCCGGGATATCCGGTGCTCTTCGCCGTGCCGCTCGTGATCCCGATCCGCAAGTTCGAAGCAATTGTCTGACTCTGACTTCTGCAAGCCGGCAGCCGAAACTCGCCTATGTCCTGTCTTTGTTACTGCATGATGACATGCCGGTCCTGCGTGCAGGGGCGGGCGAAGCCATGCGCAGTATGGCAAGTGCCCTCCTGAAGCGTGTTCAGAAAACATGGAATGAAACAGAACCGGCAGAGAAGTTTTCGCCTTCGATCCCTTTGGCGGATGATCTGCATCAGTTGTTTCTTACTCTGGAAAATGCCCTTGAGCATTTTTCAAGCCACCTTCGAACCGAGGTTATCGAAGCCGCCATGATGTTCGGTTCCCTGATACCCGATTCGTTGTGGAGTAAATTCACTAGTGAGCGGAGTCGTGTGGGGCGGGCGGCAGTGGAAATTCTTTCAAGAAGTACACATTTCAACTACGCCGGTTTTGCATTTCGGGCGCTGACCGATCCGGAACTCGGCAAGAGTGTGGTTCGGGTGATTGCAGCCGAACGGAACTGTGAATTTATCCGCCGATGGCTCAATTTCAGCTGGTATCGCTTCGATCTGAACGTTCGTCGTCATCTGGCTCGAATTCGTGAGTTCCACTGGCTGGCTGGAAATCTTCAGCCGCTGATGGAATCTTCGCCTGACCTTCAGATTCGTTTTGTGGATTTGCTGATGCTTACGTCCGTTGCCAATACGGAAAAGCTCGAAATTCTCGGCTCGCTTCTGGTCGCCCGCGATCCGCTGGTTCAGGAGCATGTCGTTGCCACCCTCATTTCCTGCGATATACCCGATGCCAACAAGGTCCTGTCTCGTGCCGTTACACTCGGTCAGGCAATTCAATTTTCCGCTCGCGCCGAGCGAATGGCGCAGAGACATCTCAGGCGGGTCGATCTGCAATATTCTTCGGAAAATAAATCGCAAAGTACCGGGGAAAATCATGAAATCATTGCCGGGATTGAACAATATTTCGATCCATTCTGGCTTGCCTTCGATCGACTCGATCTTTCGACCTTCCGTGGTGCCGTTGAACGGCTGCAGCGGCTCGATGCGACCTTTGCCGACCGTTTACGTGAAAAGTTCGCATCTGCGGAGGTGTCCGACCGGAATCGTGCATTGCTGCTGGTACGTCGGGCGAAGCTGACGGAAACATTCGCATCAGAAGTTTATCGGTTGTGCAAGGATGAGGATGTGATCGTTCGATCATCGGCTGTAAGCGCCCTGGCCGACCTGCCGGGATCGGTTTCCGAGCAGAAACTGATCGAGGCGCTGGACGATGAGAACCTGCGGGTGCAGGCCAACGCGATCGAAGCCCTTGAGGCCTGCAACTCGCCCGACCTCGTCCAATTGATCGAAAACAAACTGACCAGTCCGAATAATCGCATTCGTGCCAACGCGATCAAAGCCATATTAAAACCCCAGTATATGCTGGCGATTCAAGCGCTGTCGGCCATGCTGGATCATCCCGATGCCACGTTTCGACGCAGTGCATTGTGGGCGGTTACAAAAACGGTACCACTGCATCTGGTGGACAAAGTCAATCGGATGGCGCATCATGATCCGGATTCGGAAATTCAAGCCATGGCCCGGGACGCACTGGTGTCACTGGTACGATACTGGCGAAAGTCACGGAATCAGGAACAGCAAGTCGTATCAGCTGGAGCGGGCGACTCATGAATCAACATACATCGATGAAATTGTTTCAGGGGAATATGACAACCACGGGTTTGATTGTGCTGGCTGTCTTTTTTGGCGTGATGCTGGCATGGTCTGGCCTGGCTTTTATTCAATACCTGCGTGCCAAACGGCTGGAACGACTGCCCGCAATTCTGGGTGATCCGGCTGCGCTTCTGGATCATGTCGCCAATGCGGTGGGGCTGGGCTATTCCGAACGATATGTACTGAAAAAAATCGCTTTTCGTATGGGAATTCCTCAGCCGGTGGGGATCATTCTCAGCCCCGGCCTGTTGGTGCGATCGGCAGAAATATGGCGGGAATGCCACTATTTTACACCCAGTCGATTATGGGGAGTCAGCCGGTTGGACCATATTGCCCGGCAGGTCTATGGCAAGACGCTGGCGGAACTGAGACGGGAATCGGCGAGCCTTAAAAACAATTCGATTCGTTCGATATCCCGACCGGAATAGTCGGAAATCGCCCTTTGGCCTTTAGCTGATCACGAATCGCAGCTGCTTTTTCGTAATCTTCCCTGGCCAGTGCGGACTGCAATTGTTCCCTTAGGGTGGCCTTGATCCCATAGCGTTTTCGAATCTGTTTTTCCAGCTGGCGGAGTTCCGCCATGGACGGATCGTGCTTGAGCCATTTCGTCAAACCATGGTCTTCGTAGACCTTGGTGATAGTTCCCATTCCCTGTTTGACCTGCTCGATCGCCAGATCGAAATCCTGATCGATAATCCGCTGCTGGGTCAGGGCGATTGTCCAGTGCCAGAGAACGAACGGACGAAGCCGCTCATGATCTTCGATATGATCGTCATCGTCGCAGTGATCACGGATAAAATCCATGGCTCGCAGGGTGTGCTCGGCATCCCGTGCTGCCTGACGATAGCAATTTCTCGCCAGCTCGGTGTCTTTGTCGTCCTGGGCCTTTTTGGCTACCGCCAGCAGACCAAGCCTGCGATGGTAAAACTGGGTCATTTCGCGATCCAATTCGGACCAGATTTTTTTCGACAGGCCGGTGGACTCTTCCGGATGGGTTTCCAACTCCTGGTCCTCATTGACCTTTCTCTCGACATATTCAAGGAAAGTCTGGCATTTATGCGGGCGAAGACCATCAGGCCGGCCATTCAGCTCCATTTGCATGATCCCGCATTCCAGCCGTATCTGTAATTGAGGACGACCATCGTTGCCGACAATTATTCGAGCTGTGACGGCGCTGGAATTCGTGGGCCAGTCTTTTAAAAGCGATCCAATATCTTTGGACACTTTAGGCCCCTTTTTGTTTGTATCATAAAATTTATTGAACCAATTGAACATCTTATAACCAATTATATCAATCCGGGGCAACATTTTGAAGTAGCGAGGAAGTTTTCATTCGAATTTTATGTTTTCGGCAAAATATATTTTTGCAGCAGGATTTATTAACTTTGAACTTTCATTTTCAAGATTTCGTTGACGACCTGCGGATTGGCCTGGCCTCGCGATCGCTGCATCACCTGTCCGAGAAGGAAACCGAAGGCCTTTTGCTGCTTTTTGCCGGGCATTTTAGCGTCTTCGACGGCCTTGGCGTTTGCAGCCAGGACTTCGTCGACAATTTTCTCAACCGCGGAAGTGTCCGAGACTTGCAAGAGGTTCTCCCGCTGGGCGATGGCCAGGGGATCGTCGGCGTTGTCGAGCATTTTTTCGGCGATGGTGCCGGCGGCGGTACTGTTGATTTTACCTTCGCCGACCATCCGGGCCAGTTTCGCCATACGATCGGGGCCAACGCCGAGCTGGGCGACGGATACGTTTCGCTGGTTGGCATGCATGGACCAGAAACTGATAAATTGATTGCACATGACCTTGACGGGGGCGCCGAGATTAACGGCATTTTCAAACAGGTCGGCTGATGCTCGATCGTCGACAAGGGTTGTTGCGTCTTTTTCGGTAAAGCCGTACTGGGTCTGGAATCGTGCTCGGCGAACGATAGGCAGTTCTGGTATCGATCGCTTGATATCCTCAAGCCATGGCGAGTCAATGACGACGGGGACCAGATCGGGGTCCGGGAAGTAGCGGTAATCGTGGGCCTCTTCCTTTTCACGCTGGAGGACTGTTCGCCCGGACTGATCGTCCCAGCCGCGGGTGCTTTTTGCGCCGGTTTCGATGGTGATGCCGGTTTTTTCCCATTCTGCCAGTTGACGCTGAATTTCATAATCGCAGGCCCGTTCGAGTGCGCGGAGGCTGCCGAGGTTTTTTACTTCGACGATTGGGGTTTTATATTCCTTGCCGTCTTTGGTGATAACCAGGTTGATGTTCGGCTCAAGGCGCATATGGCCCTGCTGCATGTTGGCTTCACTGACGTCCAGTGCACGGACCAGAGCCCGCAGCTCGGTTCCGAAAATCCTTGCTTCTTCAGGCGAAGCGATATCCGGTTCGGTTACGATTTCCATAAGCGGGGTGCCCGTGCGGTTCAAATCCACCTGGCTGAACCCGATATTGCCCTCGTGGAGGAGCTTGCCTGCATCTTCTTCGAGATGGATTCGGCGGATACGTATTTTTTTCGGTTGACCGTTTACGGCGATTTCCAGATAACCGTCGTAGGAAAGCGGCAGATCATACTGGGAAATCTGATAATTTTTGGGCAGGTCGGGATAGTAATAGCTTTTGCGGTCCCATTTTGTGAAGGGTGCGATCTTGCAGTTGAGGGCCAGCGCGGTTCGGACAGAGAATTCATAGGCTTTTTTGTTCATGACAGGCAGTGACCCCGGCGAACCGAGGCAGACGGGGCAGACGTTACTGTTGGGTGGATCGCCGAAGCGGTTGCGGCATGCACAGAATAACTTGCTTTCCGTTGCCAGTTGGATATGAATTTCCAAACCAATGATGACTTTATACGCTAAATCGCTCATGAGCCGCCTTATCCTCTTGTGTTCAATCAGTTCAATTAAAAAAGGTCCGATGTTTTGCGGGCCTTAACTTATCTGTTTTGGCGATTGCCGATGGAAGTCGGTTCGCTGCTGATAGTGCCAACCTGCCCGCAGGATGGTCGATTCGTCGAAATATTTTCCGAGTATCTGCAGGCCGATAGGCAGGCCGACCCTGGAGAACCCGGCCGGTATGGACAGGCCCGGAATTCCCGCGAGGTTGGCCGAAATTGTGAAAATATCGCTGAGGTACATGGTCAGCGGGTCGTCGATTTTTTCGCCGATTTTGAAGGCAGTGGTTGGCGAGGTCGGAGC
>CAYMXC010000075.1:0-9965 GCA_964394135.1 uncultured Phycisphaerae bacterium | reverse complement strand
GCCAAGCAGATGCACGTCGGCCATCTCCGCAGCACGATCATCGGTGATGCCATCGCCCGGACTCTGGAATTTCTCGGTCATGATGTCATCCGGCAAAACCACATCGGCGACTGGGGAACGCAATTCGGTATGCTCATAGCCTATTTATTCGAAACGTTCGGCCAGCAGGCAGTTGAAACTGGCAATCTGCAGATTGCCGACATGGAGGAATTTTACAGGCAGGCCAGTACCAAGTTTAAAGCCGACGAGACCTTTGCTGATCGCGCCCGTCAGCGGGTGGTTGAACTCCAGGCCGGCGACGAAAAAGCCCTGATGGCCTGGCGTGTATTCCGCAGCGAGTCGCTCCGTCATTGTCAGGACATCTACGATCGGCTTGGTGTCGGGCTCACCCGCGAAAATGTCCGAGGCGAAAGCGACTATAACGAATTTCTGCCCGGCATCGTGGACGAACTTCTTAATCAGAAAAAAGTCGCTGTCGAAGACCAAGGTGCCATATGCATTTTTCTTAATGAATTCAAGGCCAAGGACGGTTCGCCCCTGCCGGTGATCATCCGCAAAAGTGACGGCGGATTTCTATACGCCACGACAGACTTGGCCGCCCTGCAATTTCGCATTCGAAAACTCGGCGCCCGGCGAATCATTTACGTCACTGATGCCCGGCAAATCCTGCATTTCCAGCAGATATTTGCTGTTGCCCATGCTGTCGGATGGGATATCGACCCTGCGACACAAGAACCGGTCTCGCTCGAACACGTAACTTTCGGATCTGTCCTCGGCGAAGACGGCAAACCCCTTAAAACACGCAGCGGGGAAAACGTTAAACTTCGCGATCTGATCGATGAGGCGGTGACGCGAGCCCGAAATGTTGTTGATGAAAAAAATCCTGACCTTCCCGAAGATCTCCGACGGGAAATCGCCCATGCTGTCGGAATCGGGGCCGTCAAATATGCCGATTTGTCACAGAATCGCACCAGCGACTACATTTTCAGCTTCGATAAAATGCTTGCCATGGACGGCAACACCGCCCCATACCTCATGTACGCCTACGCGCGCGTCCGGTCGATCGGGCGAAAAGGCGACATCGATTTCCAGGCATTGCCATCCGAAGCAAAAGTTGTTTTGACTCACCAGGCAGAAATCGACCTTGCGAAAAAAATCCTCCAATTCACCGATGCCGTTCTGGATGTCGCGCAAAGCCTGCGACCCAACATCATCACAAGCTATCTCTATGATCTGAGCCAATGCTTCAGCGTATTTTACGAAAATTGCCCTGTCTTAAAGGCCGACGATGAACCCACTCGCATCAGCCGATTGATGCTTTGCGATCTGACAGCCCGTACACTCAGCCAGGGCTTGAGCCTTCTTGGCATATCAGTGATCGAACAGATGTAAAGACTTGAAAATATAAATGCAACAGGGCGATTTGCCCGATCTATCGGATCATAGCCAGAAATTCGTCCTCATTGATGATTTTCACGCCAAGAGTTTTGGCCTTTTCATATTTCGAGCCTGGGTCTGTTCCCGCCACAACAAAATCCGTTTTTGCGCTTACGCTTGATCCGGGTTTACCGCCATGCTGCTTGATGATATCTTCGATCTCGCTTCTGCTGAACCGACTCAGCGTTCCTGTCACGACGATCGTTTTACCGGCCAGCTTGCCCATCCCCGCCGGCGTGGCTGCTTGCAGCAAATTCATATTCACCCCCGCCTCTTTCATATGTGCAATTACACGCCGATTTTTTTCACTGTGAAAATAATCGTATATGCTCTTTGCCACAACCGGGCCAATATCCGCGATAGTCTCCAGCTGATCGACCGGGCAATCCATCAGCTTGTCCATCGATTTGAAATGCTTCGCCAACTCCTCCGCAGTCCGCAGCCCCACGTGCAGAATGTTCAACGATGCTATCACCCGCGGCAGATCGCGCCCCTTGCTTGCCTCGATCGCCTGAATAAGATTTTCTGCCGATTTGTCACCCATCCGTTCCAGCTGAAGCAAATCTTCCCACCGAAGTTTATATAAATCGGCGTATTCCTTCACCAATCCCTTATCGACAAGCTGTTCTATGATCGCCGGCCCTAAACCGTCGATGTTCATCAGATCGCGATGTCCGTAATATTCAAGCCGTTCCTTTAGTTGGGCAGGACAAGCTGGATTGATGCACCGCAAAGCCACACCGCCTTCATATCGTTCCACCGGTCCGTTGCACTCCGGGCATTTTTCCGGCGCGATGATTTCCTTTTTACCACGTGGTCGTTCCGTCACCACCGACACCACGTGTGGAATCACCTCACCCGCCTTTTCGATCACAACCGTGTCGCCGATCCGCACACCAAGTTCTGCGATAATGTCCGTATTATGCAGACTTACGCGGCTTACCGTACTGCCCGCCACCCATACAGGATCCAGATCCGCCACCGGCGTCAGAGTTCCCAGCTTGCCCACCTGCCAGCGAACGTTGCGAATTGTCGTTACAGCCTGTTCTGCCTCATATTTAAACGCGATTACCCAACGCGGTGACCGTGCGGTATAACCCAACCGATCCCGAAAATCAAACCGATCCACCTTGACCACCATGCCGTCGGTCAGATATTCAAGGTCCGAACGTTTGTCCTTCCATTCCTCAATCAGCCGGATCAGTTCTTCTACGTCTTGGACCTTCTTCAAGTGGGGGTTGATCGGCACGCCCCACCGATTCACCTGCTGTGCCAATTCAAAATGCGTTTCCGCGACCATCGGTTCGACCTGCCCGAAACTGTGACAGATAAACGCCAGCTTGCGACGTGCCACAATTCGCGAGTCGAGCAGTTTCAATGTTCCCGCCGTTGCGTTCCGAGGATTGGCCAGCGCCGTTTCGCCTTCCAATTCACGCTTGCGATTGAACTCCACGAAATCCTTTCTCGGCCAGTACACTTCCCCGCGAACCTCCAGCACCTCCGGCCATCCATTTCCATGGAGCGTCAGCGGTACTGTTTTTATCGTCTTGATGTTCTGCGTAATGTCATCTCCAAATTCTCCGTCGCCCCGAGTCGCCCCCTGGACAAGTCGGCCCCTTTCATACCGGATCGATACTGCCACTCCGTCGATTTTCGGGTCCAGCACATATTCCACTTTCGTCACCCCCAGCCCCCGAAGTACCCTCTGATGAAATTCCCGAACCTCTGCGATGCTGTACGTATTGTCGATCGACAGCATGGGTATCGCATGACGCACCCGCTGAAAACGTTCGATCGGACGCTCACCCACCCGCTGAGTCGGCGAATCTGGCGTGATCAGGTCCGGCCGCTGCGATTCAAGCTCCCGAAGCCGCTGCATCAACTTGTCATATTCCCGATCCGAAATTTCCGGCGCATTTAACACATAATATTGATAATCATGATGTTGAATCGCATCGCGTAATTGCTTCACTTCCTCCGCGACTGAATCGTGAGTCGATTTGGAACTCATAAGACCAATACCTCCCGAATGTCTTTCGCCAGACCTATTGTAACCTCAGCGCGACGAACCGACCAGAGGGGGTTTCGCAGGTTTTGTCGTCAATTGGGGCAGCAGCGATCGTCCGTCGATCGGTCTTGCCTGTTTCAATCGATCCGAACACCCCAGCATGTCCAGCACCGTGGGCATCAAATCGACAATCCTTGCTGTCTTTAAACACTGTCCACGCCTGATTCCCGGACCCGCCACGATAAACGGAACGATCATATCGTTGCGAACCACCGAGCCATGACCGCCCTGGTCTTTAAGATTAAAGTCCCATCCTTCGCGTGCAAATATCGTAATCTGACCTGCCCGCCGACTATCGTACATCTCAACGATCTGAGGAATAAAATCTGGATAATCCGTCAGACAACTCGCCTCCAGCCACCGCTGCCCGTCGTAAAACTTCCCATCGATCAATTCGCCCGTCGATCGGTCCGCCATATAATCCAGCGGATCATGATCGATGATCTGATATCGATAAGTCTTTCTGCCGTTTGAATCGATCTGTCGCGTCACACGCGCCGAGCCATTGGAATTTTTGACATAGACATTATTTTCATCCATCCTCACCGTGACAACCGCCAAGGCGGGATTCTCTGCCAGTAGTTCCACGATATCCTTCCTTCCCATCCGCTCATACACCGCTGGCGCGTGATCGCGTAAAAAATGACGAACCTGGTCGTAAGTCGGCATATCGAACCAGTTATCCTCGCAGCGAAGGAAAATCTGTGCATGGCGAGGCCCGCCGTCTACAAGAACAACCCGATACTTACGTAAATATTCGTGCCACTGGCACGAATTGCCGTTTTCCAGAAACGTCCGGTCAACCACCGGCATCCCCAGCACTTTGCGGATATACTGCTCCGGCAGCCAGCGTTTCTTGTTGTCGCCATGTTCGTGCCCGTGATCGCTCACCAGAATCAGATAATACTGATCCAGCATGCCGTTGGATTCAAGGGCTTGGCATATCCGCCCGATCTGTCGATCAAGATTCGTCAATGCCCGTTGATACTCACGCGAGCAGGCACCTTTTTCATGACCGACATGATCGATAGCGGGAAAATAGGCAAAGATATAATCCGGCCATCGGCCGGTGGAACGGGTACACCGGGCAATTTCCTCGAACCGATCGGCCACCAATTGATCGACTTGCAGATAATTATGGAAAAACCAATTGATTCCGGAACTCATCCAGTTGTCATATGTCCGTGTGGCACCCCGCCGATTCGCCGTCTGAATCGTCACAGTATATTTGTCCGGGAGTAGCTCAAAAATTGTGGTTGCCCGCAAATCGGTGTCCACTCGCTGGTAGTTACGTGCACAGATGTAATTCTGGTATTGACCGCTTGTGCGATCGAACCATTTGTTGGCCAGAATCTGATGATGACCGGGAAAACAACCGGTCTGGGCAGAGGCAATTGCCGCGTATGTGATGCTCGGAATGACGCTGACCGCGTTTTCTACATGACATCCGCGATCAATCAGATATCGTTTGATGTTAGGAAGCTGACCATCTTCCATCATCCACTGGCATCGATCAGCCCACAAACCGTCCGCAAAAAAAACAATCACCCGCCGCGGTGGCACTCGGACCTCCGTCTCTACATGAAGATCCAGTTTCCTCGTCTCGGTACAGCCGATGATGAAAAAAACTCCGCCGATCAGCAGGATCGTGTGCAAAAATAAATTTTTCGTCATGAACATCCTTCAATTGATATAATAGTTGGTGCTTTAATATAGCGTATAAGCTATATAAGATGAAAAGAGAAATCAAAAAATGTTTCGAACCGATCGGATCGTTTTCGACAGATTCGGAACGAGCTGTGTGTTTCGAATGTGATCGGATTGGTACGACTGGAGGTTAGTGCAAATATGGCGATTCATCCAACCGCGATTGTCGGGCCCCAGGCCCGGATCGATCCGTCCGCAGAGATCGGCCCCTATGTTGTCATTGACGGCGAAGTTTCCATCGGTCCACGATGTTGCATTGGTCCGCATGTCTATATTACAGGCAACACCACCATTGGAGCCGACAATCGGATCCATGCCTGTGCCGTCATCGGCGACCTGCCGCAGGATATGGCCTTCAAAAACGCCCGGACCTACGTTCGCATCGGCGATGGAAATATCATCCGCGAAGGCGTTACCATTCATCGTGGAACCGCACCTGAATCAGCCACCGTCGTCGGCAACCGATGTTTCCTCATGGCCAACAGCCACATCGCCCACAACTGCCAGGTGGCAGACGGAGTCAAACTTGCCAACGGCGTCCTGCTGGCCGGACACGTACACGTTGGAGCTGAAGCGTTCCTCAGCGGAAACGTCGTAGTTCACCAGTTCGTCCGCATCGGACGACTCTGCATGCTGTCGGGCGCCGCACGTGTTGTCATGGATGTACCCCATTTCATGATGGCACACGGCGACAATACCATCATCGGCATCAATCGCGTCGGATTGCAACGTGCAGGGTTTTCCTCCCAACAGATCATGGACATCCGGGCTGTATATCGCCGTCTCTTCCGTTCCGGAACGGCCTTCTCGAAGGTCGTCGACGAATTAATCAAAGAGAATCACTCCGGACCTGTCGGAGAACTTATAGATTTTGTCCGGGCTCCATCCAAACGCGGCATCGCCGGACCGCCATCGGAAAAACGATTTCGGGAAAATCATGTACATGAAAAAGAATAGCTTACTGATTCAGTCGCTTTTTCTGTTGCTCGGCCTGTCGGCCTTACTGCCGGCCAAAGTTCCTGTGCAAAAAGAAGAATCAACCTCCGTACTTCTCGAACCGGTTACCGATGTCCATTGGCAGGAGGCCCGCTGTCCCCTCTGTGCCGCGAAAGTCTCCCTCGCCACTGTAACCCGGCTTGGGATTGTCGCAGGCGTTGATCATGATCTCTTTACCCGTGCCGTCGGTCCTCAGCCCGAATTTTACCTGATCAACACCTGTCCACGATGCCGTTTCAGCGGATATCTTGCTGATTTCGACCTGGTCCTGCCCGAATTTGTTAAATCCGCCCTCAAAAAGAATCTCCATTCATCCCAGCCAATCAAACCCGACGCAAAACCTCAGGAAATTGACACACTGGTCAAATATGAACTGGCATGGAAAACCTTCAAAATCCTCGGCCGATCGGACGAGGCCATGGCCTGGCTGGCACTGCGGGCTGCCTGGGTCGCTCGCGATATCTGCTGCAATCTGCCCAGAAATCCAAAAATCGTTTCCGTCATGCTCGAAGCCGCCAAACTCGTCCCGGTCACCGACCCCAAGGCCAATCCTGCCGACCGCGAACTCGATCAGGCGAAAATGCTCGAAAAGCAAATGCAATCCTCCCATTCGCCCACCCATGAGCGATGGGCAAATAACGCCGTCATCGGCCTGCTCTACCGCCGCCACGGCGAAAACGTTCTTGCCCTCAAATACATCGAACCCGTTCTCTGCGATGTGGACGCTCCGCCTGCACTGCGCGACAGCATGCTGCGTATGAAAAAATCCATCGATACGGAATTGTCCTGGCAGGAACTGGCCGCCGAACACTTTCGTCGCGCACTGGATGCTGAAAAAATCAACCCGCAAAATCAACGAATCGCCCAATATCTCCTCGCCCAGCTATATCGATACCTCGGCCGAAATTCTGAAGCCCGCATCTGGTTTCAGCAGGTTCTAAAAGACTCCAATCTGCCGCCCAACCTTGCCCAATGGGCCCGGCAGGACAAGGGCCGCCTCCAATGAAAAATTTTCAGGCCGTCCGCTGGCCCGCCACCGCTGCAGAGGCCATTGCCCTGCAAAAGAAATTGGCTCACCGTGTTGCCATTCAACCGCTGCCTCAAAAACCCAAGATCATCGCCGCCATCGACATGGCTCACATTGGCCCGCCGCGACGCCCCACTCAACAGGTCGGCGGAATCGTTGTTTATGACATTGAAACGCGGCAAATCCTCGAACGACACGCCCTCATCCGGCCCATAACCTTCCCTTATATTCCTGGCCTGCTCTCGTTCCGCGAAGCACCTCTTGCCCTGGAACTGACCGCCCTGGTTAAAACTGCTATTGACGTCTATCTTCTGGATGGCCAGGGACTGGCCCACCCCCGTCGGCTTGGTATCGCATCCCATTTCGGTGTCCTGATGAAACGACCCGCCGTCGGCTGTGCCAAAAGCCGGCTCTGCGGCCGGCCCGAAAAGGACCTTCCCGAACTTCGCGGTTCCTGGGTCCATCTCATCGACAAAAACGAGATTATCGGAGCACTGGTCCGAACCCGCGATAGCGTCAAACCCCTTTATGTCTCAATCGGCAACCTCGTCACCCTGCCCGAATGCATAGAAATTGTTTTAAATTCTTCTCCCTGTTATCGCTTGCCAGAACCCGCCCGTGCTGCACATAATTATGTAACCATGATAGCCCATGGCGAACTGAAACCGGATGGACCGGCATCGGTCGAAAACCGCATGCTTGAACAACGATGACAACGAATATACATATTGCCAAAATGACCGTCTATCGCTTGAACCTCCCTTTCCGGGGAAAGTTCAAACACGCCACTGCGGAACGATCCGCGGGCGACAACGTAATTCTCAAGCTCGAGCTGGGCAACGGTCAGATCGGTTTCGGCGAAGCCCTCGCCCGGCCATATGTCACTGGTGAAACGCCCGAAACCGTCGTATCCGCCATTCAGCAGATTTTTCTGCCCTTTCTCATGGAATGCAAACCCGAGGGTTTCGGCGAAGTCGTAGAGTTCATCGACCGCCTGCCATTTACTTCCGAAGATAAAAAGCCGCTTTACGCCGCCCGCTGTGCAGTCGAACTGGCACTGCTCGATGTCTACGGAAAACAGTTCAACCGCAATCCTGAAATGCTGACCGGTTGGATCGATCAGCCCGACTGGGACATCCCCGGCGCCCCTGCCTCCGCCACCTACAGCGGTATCATCGGCACTGTCGAACCCAAAAAGGCCGCTCTACTGGTACGACTCATGCGACTCTGGCGACTTTCCGATTTCAAGGTTAAAGTCGGCGATCCCGCTGAGTTCGATCGCATTGCTGCCGTCCGAAAAGTCCTGGCCCGCGCAATCGGCGATGGAAAGGTCCGACTCCGAGTCGATTCCAACGGTGCATGGAAGCCACAGGAACTCCCGCAAAAAATCGAACGTCTCGAAGAATTCGGCATCCTCTACTGCGAACAGCCCACTACGCCCCGGCTCGACGACTCCTGGCTCCCCGTCCAGCACCACAGCGGCGTAAACCTGATCGCCGATGAATCCCTCGTCAGCTTCGCCGACGCCGAACGACTCATCGGCGATTACAGTGTCGGCGTCTTCAATATCCGCCTGGCTAAAAATGGCGGACTACTTCCCGCTCTGAAACTGGCCCGCATGGCCTACAGCCACGGGATCGAAGTCCAGCTTGGCTGCATGGTTGGCGAAAGCGGAATCCTCACTATCGCAGGACAGTGGTTTGCCAACCTGGTCCCCGAACTTGCCTTCGCTGAAGGCGGTTACGGGCGATGGCTTCTCAAGGACGATCTGCTCAAAAAACGTGTCAAATTCCGTTTTGCCGGAAAAATTCCCACGCCGCACGGCCCGGGCCTCGGATTCGAAGTCGATCAGGCCAAACTTTTCAAATACTCCGCATCAGACCCAATCGCCATCAATATATAACTCATCTTCTGAAGCAACGCCAAATGAGCTGCCGTCGTCAAGCTAAAGTGGTATCTCGAAAAATCCGTCGCTGTTGTTGATCCCCGTTTAATTCGGTATAATAATTGTTTTATATATTTATATTCATTTTTATTATTTTTTCGGAGATTTTATATGTTTCTCCATATTATCCGCGGTATCTTCCTGATAACGATCATCGGAATTACACTTTCTTACATCACCAGTGGCGTCGAGGAAGACGTCCAGGCTGCCAGCCAGGGGCTCAAGCTCTTTGTCTTTCACAAACCCTCCGTTCTGCTCGGAGCCCTTGGACTTGGAATCTTCATCGTCGGAATCGATATCCTCATCTCCCGCAAGTCGCTTTCCGCCATCTCAGGCCTCTTTGTCGGACTGCTCACAGGCATGCTAATCGCCTTTGTCTTTTCTCTCATGATCGATCTCATCATCGATGTCGCCGCCTCCGATCTGCGTCAGCAGCAATTCGCCACCGTCATCCGTGAATCGCACGGCAAGATCGTCCCCCAAACCGTCGTCGTCGGCTATCGTGACACTCCAATCGTCAGCGCCGCCAACCTCCTCGTAGGGGTCATATGCTGCTACCTGTCAGTCAGTTTCATCCTCCAGAGCAAGGATGACATCCGCTACATCATTCCCTACGTCGAATTTGAAAAGCAGGTCAAAGGCGGCCGGCCTCTTATCCTCGATACATCCGCCATCATCGACGGCCGTATCCTCGATATCGCCAAAACCAAAATTTTCGACAATCCCATGGTCGTCCCGCGCTTCGTCCTCCAGGAGCTTCAGCTTGTCGCCGCCGCGCCCGCACG
>CAYMXC010000074.1:2957-9987 GCA_964394135.1 uncultured Phycisphaerae bacterium | reverse complement strand
GGCCTGTATCGGTGGTCGTGGTGTCTGTGATCTGGTAAAGCAAAATCGATGGCAGGCAACCGGCATCGGACCCCAAAAAACTCCATTCGGCTTTTCCAGCCCAATATACCTCTGCCGCGACCGGCATGTCCCGTATTACCTCCTGCTGCATCACGGCGATGAGGCTTTGCCTATCGCCGGCAGTTTTGTAAACCATCGTGCGAATCTCTATGCCCTGAAGGAATTGGGCGTAAGCCATGTGGTGTCCTGGAGTGAAACGCGGGCAATATCCCACAATTATCGAGTGGGGCAATTCATTCTGGTCGACGATCTGATTGATGAAACGCGAAATCGCAAAGGATCATTTTTTGAGTACGAGGCGATTGCGGATTTGCGCCAATGGCCGGTATTCTGCCCGACGCTCCGATCTGGCTTGGGTTCAGCGATGGATCAATTGGGGATCAAATTTGCACCCGGCGGAACGTATCTCTGTGCCGAAGGGCCACGCCGCGAAACACGGGCCGAAGTGCGGAAATATGCGCTGTGGGGGGTGGACCTCGTCGGGCAGAATTTCGCTCCAGAAGTCTTTCTGGCCAGGGAACTGCAGATGTGTTACGCCGGCCTGTGCTGTATTACAGATTTCGCCGAAACGGGAAGCGTGCACAGGCCGTACGAGGCACGCGGTTTGTTCGGAAACCTGGAATTGAAGGACGCCGATCATCGCGTCATCGAAGCCCTGTCCCTGCTGCCGAAAATCATGCAAACACTTCTGGAAATTTTACCTCAGATCAAGCCCCAGTGCCTCTGCCGCACTGCTCTGACGCAATTGATCGATCAGGGAAAGCTGCCGGTGAACGCTCATCAGGGATTTAAACCCTACGTGCCGATCCGCCAACCGGAAATAAAAGATGTGATTCCGCCTTCTGTCCCCTTGCCGTTGAAATCCGTTTCGATTCACGGCGGATCAGCCGGAAAAACAGAGGCATAGAATCGGCTCGGGCCATCATTTGCCCTTAATTACGATGCGGTCGCTTGGGAATGTGAGCAAAGCTGTTCTGAAAATTGTTCGAGCGTACGGAACAGCTCTTCGATCTGAATGGGTTTGGAAACGTAAGCGTCCATGCCGGCCTCCAGACATCGCTCCCGGTCGCCCTTCATGGCATGGGCCGTCATCGCAATGATGGGGATATGTCTGCCGGTATTCTTTTCCTTCTCGCGAATAATCCCCGTGGCTTCAAACCCGCTCATTTCCGGCATCTGCACATCCATCAGAATGATGTCGAAAGAGTTCCGATCGCAGGCATCGACCGCTTCCCGCCCGTTGTTGGCAACAAAAGTCGTATGACCCCATTTCGATAAAAGTCGAGTCGTCAATTTCTGGTTGACGAGATTATCCTCTGCCAGCAGAAGCTTCAGCGGACGCCGGCTTTGAAAAATGGCATGTCCTTCAGAATCGCCGACGATTGGGGTATCGCCCGGCTTTAACGCCAGAATTCGCACAATGGCGTCGAACAGCACCGATTGCTTGATCGGTTTGACAAGGTAGATGGAAATGCCCATTTCCTTACACCGGGCGGTGTCGGTGACCGGACCGGCTGACGATAGCATCATGATCGTGGCCCCCGACAACTCCGGATCTTCTTTGATTTTTTGTGCCACAGTAAAACCGTCCATCTCAGGCATGTAGGCGTCGAGCAGCACCAGCGAAAATGGATGACCGCAGTTGCGGGCGTTCTTCATCGTCGTCAGTGCGTCTTTGCCGTTATCGACAGCTGTCGGACACATCCTCCAATTCTTGAGAATCTCCATCAGTATGCGACGGTTCGTGGCATTGTCGTCAACAATCAGGATCGGCAGCCCCTGCAGCTTGACGCAGTGCTTGGCCGGCAAATATTGACCGTTCGACTCGGCCTGAGAGCTCGTGCCAAGAGCCATTCGGACTGTAAAATGAAATGTACTGCCTTTGCCAGGTTCGCTTTCCACCCAGATTTTTCCGCCCATCAGATTGACAAGCAGTGAACAGATTGCCAGCCCCAGCCCAGTTCCGCCATATCGGCGAGTCGTCGTGTTGTCTACCTGTTCAAACGCCCGGAAAATCGTTTGTTGCTTATCCGGTGCAATGCCGATCCCTGTATCCGAAACGGCAAAGTGCAAAATAGCCTGATCATCCGTAATTTCCTGGACCTCAACGTTAACAATAACGTCGCCTCGATCGGTGAATTTGATGGCATTGCTCAGCAGGTTGATCAGAATTTGCCTCAACCGGCCTGAATCGCCGATCACCATTTCCGGCACATCGGGTTTGATCTCGCAGGCCAGTTCCAGGCCCTTGGAATGAGCTCGATATGCAAGAGTCTCGACGGTGTTGTCCAGCATATCGACGAGATTGAATTCGATCGGGTCCAGTGCGAGTTTGCCGGCCTCCACTTTCGAAAAATCCAGAATATCGTTGATGATATCGAGAAGCGATTCGGCGGAGGTCTGAACCATGGTCAGATATTCCCGTTGCTCAGGGTTGAGCTGTGTGTCCAGGGCCAGTTCGGTCATCCCGATGATCCCGTTCATGGGTGTGCGAATCTCGTGCGACATGTTGGCGACGAATTCGCTCTTGGCCTTGCTGGCGGCTTCAGCCGACTCACGCGCCTTCTGGGCCTCTTCCTGAGCTATTTTCCGCTCCGCGATCTCATGCATCAGCCGATCGTTGATTTCCGTCAGACGCACCGTGCGTTCGTTAACAAGCTCTTCGAGATGATCGCGGTTTTTCCGCAGCGTGCGGATCATCTCATTAAAGGATTGGGCGAGAATGCCGATTTCGTCTTCACTTTCCACAGGAACTTCTTCATCAAGTCTTGAATTAATACTGATACGCATCACGCTTTCCGTCAGCCGGCGGATCGGCAAAGCGATTTTGGTCGTAAGAAGAGAATAAAGAAGATAAATAGATGTGCACAAGGCAAAAATCAATATGATCGCGTTCTGAATCGCAATCTGAAAAATCATCGAATTCAGATATCTTTTGGTGATCCCCAGATGAAGGGTTCCTATAACTTGCGAATTCCACACGATTGGCTTGATCGCCTCGTAATGATTTCCAACTGCCAGAAATAGAAAACCTTTCTTCCTGTCGTACAAAGCCTTCGCCTCATGATTCTGGTCGCCGATAATATGATCGATGGATTCGATCGGACAGGTGTTATACAGGATTCGTCCATTGCAATCACGGACATAACCATAAATAAAATCATCGTCGGAATTTAATATCTGCTGCAGAACGGCTGAAATGACCGGAATTTTCTCGAGTGACGCTTGGTTTATATTACGAGCAATCTCCGTACAGGCATTCTTCGTTATGTGCAGTGTCTTTGCTTTTAGAGCCTCCCGGTGAGTGGACCACAATTTCGCCGTATTAATAACAGAAATGACAATCAACGCAACCCCAAGGATAGGGATGGTAACAGCGAATAGTTTAAATTGAATGGTTTCTCTTCTCATGCTTTCAATTGTTGAAACATTGATCCTGAAACTTAAAAAAAATCAATCTGGTAACAGACCATCACTGAAAATGATATCGGCGATTTAAGACATTCCGTGCGGGTAAAAGTCGTGTGCGAAGTGATTATTCGTGATTTTGCCTGATAATAATGAATTGGCAGGCAGTCGATGTGGAAAATGATTTTTTATCGTCCGATAATTTTCCGGGCCGCACCGTCTTTACTTTTATTCGAACTACGAACTTCCTTTATCCGTAGAGTTCGTCATGACGCCATCTTCTCTCTCTACAGGTCTTTTCCCGTCGTTCCGTGCATCAATTGGCCGTATTTTACCCCCTTGATGCTCAGCAGATGTTCCGCCAGCCGCTCAAGCTCCGCCGCCTGACCTTTCATTGCCAGCACTTCCATGCAGTTGTTGTGATCGAGGTGAACGTGGAGACTTGAAATGATCAGATCCTGGTGATCATGCTGCAGGTGAGTCAGACGGTGCATCAGATCGCTGTGTTCGTGCTCGTACACAAACGACAGCACCGCCACCTGTTTGCCGCGATTGTGCTGCCAGCTTTCACGAACCAGTTCGCCGCGAACCATATCCCGTATGGCTTCCGAGCGGTTGTGATATCCTCGCTGTTTAATCAGACGGTCGAACCGTTCGAGAAGTCCCTGCTCCATGGAAACACCGAATCGAATCAGATTTTCCGACGTATCAGATTTGGACATAAAAATTCCTCACCGTGTAATCAATAGCGTATTCTTGCTGAAAATCGCAAAAAGGTCCATCGTAAAAGCTACGGAAAAATGCAGAATCGCGCACGGCACGAACGAATTGGCACGCAACGCGATCATGCCGAGAAATAAACCCGCGGCGATCGAACCATAGACTTCAAGCTCTGGCTTGCCAATGTGCAAAAAGGCAAATGGCAGCATCTGTACGATTACCGCGAGGACTGGGCCAACTTCTCTTTTGATGGAAAACAGCAGATACCCCCGAAAAATAAACTCCCATCCGAACATGTAAACCAGTTGACAGATTTCCCAGATCAAAAAATATTTCAACTCTCGGGCCGCGGGCTTGAAAAGTGGATATGTATTCAAAAAATCACGGTTTCTGCCGAATATGAAAATCAGAATCGCAAGAATCATCCAAGCGATAACGATATCGACAATCCATGTGCGAACATTGCCTGCCCGCAGGCCGAATCGATCGCGCGACTTCAGCAGGGGGGTCGAAAGAATCGGAACGAGAAAAAAAATCATCCCGCTTATCAGAAACGACACGGGAAAGAGATATACCATATCTTTTTTTGGCAGCAAATATCGCCCGAAACTGTGATATCGGCACATCATCGTAAGAAAACTGACGATCAAAATGGTAATCGTCGTATTCGGATATTGCCTCAGCTCCCCGATCAGGCCGATCCATTTCCCGAAATAGTTTTTAACCGACTTCATATCAGATACCCTGCCATTGCGATCAGAAAAACGACCACCAGCGTATAAAGCAGCCAGTGGACCTCACGTGCCCGCCCGGTCGCGATCTTTAACAGCGGATACGCCACCATGCCGGCGAAAAGCCCCGTGCTGATGGAAAACGTCAGCGGCATCAGCACGATGGTCAGAAACGCCGGCATCGCCTCGGTCCAGTCCGTCCAGCGGATATCCTTCACCGATTGCATCATCAAACATCCCACCACAATCAGCGCAGGCGCAGTTACCGGATAAAGCTTTTCCACAAATTCGATCGATCTGCCGTTGAGAATGATCGAAAATTGCTGATCTAGGCCCGCTCCGAACATCTCCGCTACAGGTGCAAAGAACATCGCGGCGATGAACAAAATACCGGTGACGATATTGGCAAATCCCGTCCGACCGCCGTCGGCGATCCCTGCCGCCGATTCAATATAGCAGGTCACCGTGCTCGTGCCGACCACCGCGCCGAAGGTCGCTGCCGTCGCGTCGCTGAACAGCGCACTGGTCCCTCGCGGCAGTTTGCCGTTTTGCATGAATCCGCCCTGTTCCCCGATCCCGATCAGTGTGCCGACCGAGTCGAACATGTGAAAAAACAGCAGAACGAGGATCGGTGAGAAAAATGCGGGTTTTATCGCTCCCACGATATCGAGCTTGCCGAAAACCGGCGCCAGTGTGGGCATTTCGAACCAGTGTCCCTGGCTCTTTACCAGCCCCGTCACGTACGCCAGAATACCAGTGGCCACGATGCCCAGAAGCACAGACCCACGGATATTTCGGGCGTAAAGCACCGTCGTAATTATCAACCCAGCCAGAACGATCAGGACTGGTTTGGATGTCAGATTCCCCAGCCGAAGGAATGTCTGACCGCTCACAACAATTATACCCGCCTGCTTGAGGCCGATGAACGCGATGAAAATACCGATACCTGCCGCCGCTGATAGTTTCAGCCCGTGCGGAACCGCGTCGATAATCATTTCGCGAATCCGAACCACCGACAGGATCATAAAAATAACGCCGCTGATAAAAACCATGCCCAGCGCGACCTGCCACGGAACATGCTTCTGCAGGCAGATGTTATACGCGATAAAGGCATTAAGCCCCATCCCAGGTGCCAGCGCGATCGGATATTTCGCGAGAGTCCCCATCAAAAAAGTGCCCATCGCCGACGCCAGACACGTCGCGCAAACCAGCGCCCGAAACATAGCCGTCCGTTCCGATGGATCGTCCGGCCCAACGAACGCCACCGACAAAATCGCCGGATTGACAAAAACAATGTACGCCATCGTCATGAAGGTCGCGATCCCCGCCAGAGTCTCCTGCCGAAAGGTGCTCCCTTGCTGATGAATAGTGAAAAACCGATCGATCGTCTTTAACATGGTAATTCCCTTTCTGTCCGGCGATTATTTTATTGTCAGAGGCACTTTGACACAATCTTAAATGTGCATCCTATTCTCGCCGCGATCAAATCGATCTTGACCACGATCGGCTTGTGCCGGCCGGGAAAATCTGGGCCCAACTGTTTGAGTTTTTGTTTTGGTTTCACATCAGGCCTATTTATAATAGAGTAAATTAAGCCTCTCAGGCGGGCTGCTGAAAGCTGTAAGGAGTACAATATGCAGGTTTCAATTGACGGACAGGAATATGCAACCTTGACAACGACCGGGCAAACCCTGGAACAACTTTTGAACCAGGTCAAAACATTGCTCGCCGACAGCGGGCGGATGATCGTGGGCATCGTATGCGATGATGAACTGGTCAGCCCCGATCAGCTCCAGCAAATGCTTTCCAAACCGGCAGAAAACTTTTCTCGTGTCGAGTTTCAAACGGCGATTCCATTGGAAATCGCTCGTAACTCGCTGGACGCCTGCGATCAGTATCTCAGCGAAATTACATCAACCCTCGACACGATTGTCGATGCGCTGCGGCAGGCTCGCGTGCAGGATGCGATGAATAAGATGGGGCCGATGTTCTCACGCATCAACGAAACCTTCCAGGGAACCAGGGGAGTACTCAAACTCCTGAAAATCGACCCGCAAAGCGTTGAACTCTCCACAGGCAGTGCTGCCGGGTTCCTCGACGGCATGATCGAT
>CAYMXC010000074.1:0-2947 GCA_964394135.1 uncultured Phycisphaerae bacterium | reverse complement strand
AGGAAATCAAGCATGCCCTCGAGACCCAGGATTACATCGCCCTGGCGGACCTGCTGGAATATGAATTGGATTCGAGAATCAAGAATTGGCAGCAGTTGATCGCAAACCTCCAGGAACACATCACGGAAGGAGGCAACAATGGCGACAGTGCTCGATAAAATCGTCGAAGCCAAAAAAAAGGAAGTGGCCCTGCGAAAATCGCAGGTTCCCGTCGAGGAACTTCAGGCGCGGGCTATTCACGTCGATCGCCCGAGAAATTTCTACTCCGCCGTCACACGTCAGCCGCTGCGGAAGGTCAACCTCATCGCCGAAATCAAAAAGGCTTCGCCCTCAGCCGGAATCATTCGGCAGGATTTCGATCCTCAGCGCATCGCCGAAATCTACACCGAAGCCGGTGCCGACGCTCTCAGTGTCCTGACCGATGAACAATTCTTCCTGGGCAGACTCGAATTCATCCAGCAGGTCAAACAGGTCTCCCCGCTGCCCGTCCTCCGCAAGGATTTTATTATCGACGAATATCAGATCTATGAGGCTCGCGCATACGGCGCCGATGCCGTCCTCCTGATCACTGAAATTCTCACGCCCAGCCAGATGCTCGACATGCTGATTCTTGCCAGCACTCTCAAAATGACAAGCCTTATCGAGGTCCATTCCGTCGAGAGCCTGCTGACTGTCCGAAAAACCGTCGGCTTCCCCCACGAACGATACAGTCTCCTCGGCATCAACAACCGCGATCTGCACACACAGACGATCGACCTGGGCAACACCCTGCGGCTGATGGACATGCTCGACGAAGATCTGCGGGAAGAGGTCGTCAGCGAATCGGGCATCAAAACCCGCGAGGACATCGAAAAACTCGCCGCCGCCGGTGTACGAGCAGTCCTCATCGGCGAAACATTCATGCGAGAAAACGACATCACAGCAAAAATCGAGGAATTGCTCGGACCCTTGCCCTGACGCCATAAGTAATGTAAAATGATAATTTTACACCCTGACCGAACAATTACGAGGTTGAAAAGAAAACGATGAATCCGTGTGATATAGAAGCAAAAGTTCCGAATCATCTTCTTGATTGGCTGGCGGAACATCCGCCGGTGTTGAATGATAAACCGCGGGAAGCGGTTACAGAAGCCACGGCGAAAACCGAAATGGATCACTATCGACTTGCACTCCGCCGATACGACCCACGAGTCGTTGGGCTGCCCTGGCCGATGCAGGCCCAGTGCCCAAAATGCGGCGAAAAAATCGCTGCCGAGTTCCGAATGGTCAACAAACAGGTCGTCTTGTTTTTCGATTGTCCCAAAGACGGACATATCAAACAGGTCCACTACGATAATATCTTTACCACCCCGGCGGATGCTCCGAAAACCTACGCCGACAGATCGATCCAGACCATCATCAAAATGCTGCCGCGAACGGTCGAAACACTCTGCCCAGAATGTTCAGCCGTCATTCTCGGCCGATACTACGTTCGCGATGGAGCCGTATGGATCGAAAAAACATGCCCCGAACATGGCTATTTCCGCGATTGCGTCAACCGCGACGTCCACCACTACGCAAAAATGGTCTGGTGGGGTTTCGGCGAACATCATGGCGTCATGTCGCCGCATGTTAAAAACGCAAAACGATGTCCGAGTGACTGCGGCCTGTGCGACAACCATCAATCGCCCTCGATCCTGGCCAATATCGATCTGACCAACAGATGCAACCTGAACTGCCCAGTCTGTTTCGCCAACGCCAACGCCTCAGGCTTTGTCTATGAGCCGACGTACGATCAGCTCGTGGAAATGCTCCAGCGGCTGCGGGACTATCGCCCCGTCCCGTGCACCTGCGTGCAGTTCAGCGGAGGAGAACCCACTGTACATCCGGATTTCTTCAAGATCGTTGCCAAGGCACGCGACATGGGTTTCTCTCAGATTCAGATCGCCACCAACGGCATCAAAATGGCCGACGAAAACTTCGCCCGTCAGGCGGCAGAAGCAGGTCTGCATACCCTCTATCTCCAGTTCGACGGCGTAGACGACAGCGTCTATCAGCAGACGCGCGGAAAACCGCTGATGAAGTATAAACTCGCCGTCGTGGAAAATTGTCGCAAGCTAGGACTGAAAATCTGCCTCGTGCCAACCCTCATCCGCGGCGTATCGGCCGACCAGGTCGAAAAAATTCTCAAATTCGCCGTCGATAATGTCGACTGCATCAGCGGAATTTCCTATCAGCCCGTCTCCTTCACCGCACGCATCGATATGAACGATCTGGACAAAAAAAGATATACCGTCGGCGACCTTGCCCACGATATCGCTCTTGCCAGCGGCGCAGACCCCATTCGAGATTTCTTCCCCCTGAGCTTCTCCGTGCCTTTCAGCGAAATGGTCAGCGTCATCTGCAACGCACCGAAAATTCTGACTCCCTGCCATCCGGATTGCGCAAACGGCACATATTTCTGGGTCAGCCCCGACAAAAAACTCTATCCGTTCCCCATGGTCTTCGACATCGAAAACCTCTTCTGGGAACTGCATATGCTGGCTCGGAAAATTTCCGACAAGGGCGGTGCCAGCCGCTTCGATCAGCTTCACGCCGCCTGGCTCTTCTATAAACATTTTCGACGGGACCGCGCACCAAAAGACCTCACCTTCTTGCGTATGCTCCGATCACTTCGCGGCATGATCAACAAAAAAGTCGGACGAGGCGAAAGCGAAAAGAAAAACTACAAAACACTCCTGGCCGCCGGCATGCACTTCCAGGATCGCTACAACTTCGATGTTCAGCGGATCAAACGCTGCGTTATCCATTACAGCACTCCAGAAGGCATCTACCCCTTCTGCACCTACAACTGCGGCCCCAACTTCCGCCCCTACGTGGAAAAACTCCACGCGCGAAAAATGTCCGATGCCCAGCGGGCCGAAAATAGCATCAAATCCAACGATGAAAACGCTAAATTAGTGGAAGC